>JAFZXG010000092.1 GCA_017616925.1 Clostridia bacterium
AAATGGTGGAAAAGGCGATGGAAGTTTCCGACCTTCCTACGAGAACGGACGTCGACAAGATCTGCAATTTCTACGACGAACACGGCCGTTCGGACTATATGATAAAGGCGGAAATAGAGAACAGGATGGAAGCCGCTCTTCAGACGGGCGAATTCAGACTTTTCTATCAACCGAAATACAGTTTAAAGCACGACAGGATCGACGGCGCGGAAATACTCGTGCGTTGGTACAACACAGAGACCAAGAATTACCGTTCGCCCGCGGAGTTCCTGCCCGTATTCGAAGAGAACGGCTTTATCGCCAAACTCGACAAGACCATTTACTACAACGCCTGCGAAACCATCGCGAAGTGGAAACAGGAAGGTAAAAAGATATATCCCATCTCGGTCAATATTTCGAGAGTTACGGCTATACAGCCCGAATTCTTGGATTACTATATAGCGATAAAGAAAAAGTACAATATTCCGAACGGGTTTATCACGTTGGAGTTTACCGAAAGTTTCGCTTACGAGAACTACGAATACTTATCGCGTATCGCCAAGAGACTCAGGGAAGAAGGTTTCCTGTGTTCGATAGACGACTTCGGAACGGGCTATTCTTCGTTCACTATCTTAAAACTTCTCGAAATGGACGAAATAAAGTTCGACAAACTTTTCCTTGACAAAGGAACTTCCGCGAAAAAGGACGTAGTCATTTCCGAAAACCTTATCAATATCGGTAAGGAAATGGGGCTTAAGACCACGCAGGAAGGCGTTGAAACGCTTGACGATCTTATGAAACTTCGCGCTATGGGTTGCGACGTGATACAGGGATATTATCTTGCTAAACCTATGAGTGGTAGCGATTACCAGAAGTTTATCGAAGATTTTATGGTGGAAAACCCGATTCTCGCTGCGGAAAGGAAAGCGGGGAAGAGCGAATAAAACGCTTATTAAAAAAACGGATAGAAAAAACGCGCGCTGCCGTATTCCGCAACGCGCGTTTTAAGTTTTACGGTTTTTAAGTTTTTTCCGAATAGAAAGTAATGCCCGCTTTGCCTGCGAGTTTTCTCTCGTAGAGTGCGTCGTCGGCACGGGAGATAAGGTGTTGGTTTATAACGTTGCCGAACGCCACGCCGACGCTTAACGTAACGTTCGGGAAATCTTCGGGTTTCTCGTCGTGAAGAGCCTTGTTGACGTTATCTATCTTGTTCTTGATAGCGTCCCGAGAACTCTCGTCAACGCCGAACATTACGACGGCGAACTCGTCTCCGCCGATACGGAATATTTTGTCTTCCGCGCGCATATAAAGACGCAGGTGGGAAACGACGTTTTTAAGAACTTCGTCCCCGACGAGATGTCCTTGAGTATCGTTGATATGTTTGAAGTTGTCGATATCGATTATAAGGAAAGCGAGTTTTTCACCGCCCGTCGTTTCCTGCAATTTACTTAAAGCCCTGCGGTTCAAGACTCCCGTAAGTTCGTCGTGTTCGGTCTTGAATTCGAGAGAATTTTTCTCTTTATGGTTTGCGTTATACATACCGTTGTACGTGTTGGCAAGCAGACGGAGTTCGTACGCGCCCTCTACGGGCATAGGCTTTTCGCTGTTGATAACGGATATGGAGTTTATGATCGGATCGAACACCTGTTTGGAAGTAATTATTCCGATCACAATTTCAAAGATGATAAACGCACAGATGATCACTATTTCGAAGATAAACGCCAAACGCATATTGAGTTCGACGGCGGACTGTTTCGTTTCGAGTTCCTTATACAGAAGGTTGATGCAATCATCGGTATCGTCGGTGATCTGCTTTTTAGCGCTTAAATAATCTTCGTCGAAAAGTATGGCGCGCGCTTTCGCGGCTTTCCCTTCGGCGTTTCGGGCGGCGTCGTCTGTGGAAAGAGTTGCGTCTGATACCTGCGGATACGTGCCGAGAAGGTCGGCTTTTTCGTCCGAAGTGATGTCGCCGTTTTCATAGAGCGCTTCTATTTTAAGGCGCATCGAATAGTATTCGGTCTCCATGAGAGCCAAGGATTCGTCCATCGCTCTTTTAAGCGCGTTATAGATATCGCTGTTCGGGAAATCGCGCCGTATATTTTCAAGAGCGGTATCTCTGGTTCTGTCGGTGGTCGCTTCCGTAAAATAGTCGTCGATATATTGCGTGTCGCCCGTTTCCGCGAAATCGCGCACCGCTTCCGTAAGGAGATCGGACCCTTCGTGCATTTTGTGCGCGGTTTCCTGCCACTCGATATGACTGTGCGACACTTCTATCAGTTTGCGGTAGTTATTAGAAGAAAAGAATATGCCCACGAAAAGAAAGACGGAAATCGCGACCGTCGCGATCGCGATAATAAGGCTTAAATGTCCGATTTTTATTCCCGTTTTTTCTTCTTCAAAAGGCAAGAATTGTTTATTCTTCAACGCATTCTCCCGTTTAGTATTGCAAATATGTACAACAGTAATTATAAATGATATTCATTATATTATATCATGAGAAAAAGATTTTTTCAACAAAAAATGGCAAAAACTACGGTTTTACTTACGAAAAACAACCAAAGCGGTGTTTTTTGAATTAAATAGTCCGAAAAAAAGAGTAAAAAAAACGAATTTTCGGTAAAAACGTTGAAAATCTGTTGCAAAACGCGGAAATTAAGTATATAATATTTATAGTAAAAAATTTTATAGGCACCACCGGAGCGATCCGGCTTCGCAAAGCTATAGGGACTCAACGAGTCAGCCAGTTGCAAAATGCAACGGCCGACTCGTTTTTTTTGCGGGAAAACGGCGGGGAGATAACAAGTGAAAGGCTTTTGGAAAGAACTTGACGGTAAACAGAGAAAAGAACTGCGTACGCGGTTGTTTTACGCTGTTCTTTCGGGGCTGATGCTCGTCGTTTTCGGCACGATAAGTTTCGCTTGGTTCGCGAGCAATAGGGGTGTGAATCAATCGGGTATGGATATCGCCATATCGACGGAGAGCATAGATATCGTCGTAGTCAGAACTTCGTATTACGACGCTTACGACAATATGACCGAATTTAAAACAAAACTCGGCGAGGCGGAATATTCCACCACCGAGAACGATACGGACGTAGAACCGCGTATCGCTTACGAAATGGTGAACGAATCGGTAGTAGACGGCATGCGGTATCTTCAACCGGGTTCTTACGGAACGGTCACGTTCTATATAAGACCGAAGGCGAACAAGGACAATACCGTCGTGAATTTTGTTCTGGAAAGGGGCGGCTTTTCCAACGAGTACGACGAGCACGATAACCTCGAAATAACGGAAGTCGATAGTTCCGCCGTACTCGACCTTCTTAAAGGTCATCTGCTTTTCTTTACGGGCAGAACGGGTGCGGATTACGAACATTTCGTATATACCGGTTTTTTGACCGACAGGTTTTCTTACGATATGGGCGCGCACGACAAGTGCGGCGAAGTCGGCAGAACCGACTGCTATAAAGTCGTTCTGTACTGGGAGTGGCCGTTAAAATATTACGATATAACCGATAATATTTCGACCAAGTATCCCGCCGCCGTTGAAGACTACATCGCCGCAAACCCGACTTTCTTTTTCGGTACGTCGGAAATCGGCGACAGCGAAGAAGCGAAAAGCGACGCGTTCGACGACGGCGATCAGACTATCGGCGACAATACGGATTATTTCGTTCTGTATATCAAAGTCAAATAAATCGGATAATAATAAGGGATGAAAATGAGAACCGACGGAAAGAAAAAAAACAGATTGACGATAACGGCGCACGTTTTAACGTTGTGCCTTTTAGTCCTATCCGTCGCAGGCGCGTCCACGTTCGCCTGGTTCTCTTCCCGTAAAAGCGTGGGCAGTTACGCGCCCATCTCTTCGCCCGAAGCGTTGTATATCGGCGCGGGACATATCGAAAACGACACTTTTGAAGACATAAGGTATATGTATTTCGACGGTATGGACGTCAAGAAAGCCGATCACGTCGATAAAGTGTTCTGCGTATACGGAACGGGTATAGGAAACTACAAGATACAACTCGCGTTCACGACCAACAATCAGTTTATTTACTCGATCTACCATGCGAGCGAGAGTTCGGTTGAATCCGAAGGCGCAGTAAAGTACGTCACCCACCAGACCACGCCGCAGACTTTTTACTATTCCGTAAGCGGCGAGGCGATAGCGGGAACTTTCCTTAATAAACAGGAAGTAGAGGGGGAAAGTATAGCGAACGCCGAAAATCATACGGACACTTACGGATCGTATGCGAACGTCAATAAGTACGCCGAGCCGATCTACTGGCAGACTTCGGTCGCGGAGACGGGACGCGCGCGTGGCGCTTTCGTGAATTATTACATTTTGAGAGTAAGTTATAACGGTAAGGAAGTCAACGATCGCGAGACTGACGTTTTATGTCTTGCGGCAAAGACCTTCAATATCCACGCACAATCGTAAGAATATGGCGAAAACGGGTAATAAACGGAAAAACAGCGTGCTTACGCTCACGCTCATAGCGATCCTCTGTTTCGTAGCGCTCGCGGCGACCGCGATAGCGGGCTTTGCCGCGTACACGAACAGTCGTAACGCGCAAAGAACTATCGCCGCTTACGACGCTGACGCAGAGCGTTTTTCTTCGACGGGACTTAAAAACGTTGAAATGAGCAAGGAAAACGTGGTCAGTGTTTTCACCAGTGACGTTTCGATAGGGCCGTCCAGGGTTATTACCGTGTGCAACTATCCGAACGGTATGCGTAATAAACCCAACGAACAAGCCGTTATTTACGACGTTCTGGTGCGCCTCGTTAAATACGACGAATCCGCGCCCGAGAGATACGTCCCCGTAAACGCGGCGTTTATGGAAGATTACGACGGCTATTCCGTTACGGTGAGAAGAGAAGAAACTTCGGTAAATCTGTCGAGCATCAACCTTTCCGACAATTCGACGTTTTCAAATAAATCGCTTACGGCGGGGGTGGCGAACTCGGATAAATTCGTTATGACTTTTTCTACCGATTTCGTAGAAAACCGTCCGAACGCGCTCTTCGTCGAAATGGTGGTTACGCCGAGAAACGAAGGACTTCACGCCCTGCGCGGTATATTTAAACCCGAATTACAGGCACAGGGCGCGGTCAACGCGTGGGAAGGATATTTCAGCGACGATAAGAATAACGCTCCGAGTGCTTACGACGGATATAACTACTGTGTTACGGGCGTAGGCGAAGGCAGCGTTACTATCACTTGGGACAGCGCGAAAGTTGCGCTTAGTTATCAATCCAGATCCTTATTGATAAATAACGCCGCCGCCGTAGTAAACGGAAACGAAATCACCTTCGCGGTGGATTCCGACGACGAGTATTTCAAAGGCAGATACGATTTGATTTTTCATAGGGTAAACATTACGACTGAATCGTGGAGCGATATGGAGTCCGACGTGGTCGAGTGTGAATTCGTGGAGTGACCTATATGACTATTAATGCGAAAAAGAAAAATTTATTGCTTAAGTTAGCGGTGTTTCTGACGGCGGCGTTCCTTTTGCCGTGCTTTTTCATACTGTTCGGCGATTCGGGAAAGAAAATTGTCCGCGCGGACGATCCGATACAGACTTACGACATACGTTCCGCCGAAGAATTCATAAGTTATTCCCGCGCTTACGCCGCGGGCGGCAAAAATCCGAAAGACGTTCTCAATATCTCCATTAACTCCGGTAGCGAAATATCGGGAGACGGGTTCGTGAGTCTCGGCACTTTATCGAGACCTTTCGCGGGAACTATAAACGTCCCCAGCGTAGGTATCAACAAATTCAGACTTTATAACTGCCCGCTCTTCAATTACGTTTCGACGGACGCAAAGATCACCGGACTCGGAACTGTCCAGATAATAAGACATAAACCTAACGAAACTCCCGCCGAAGGCGTTCTGACTTCGGGCGCACTATTCGCGAATCACGTCGTTCCCGGCACGAACGATGCGAACTGGAGCGTATCGCTGCTTACTTTCGAAGGCGAAGGCGATCCCGCGACCGAATACGCGGGAGTTATAGGCGAGATCGCGGACGGAGCAACCGTTACCGTATCGTTCACGAACGCGACTAATTTAGCCGTCGTAGGTACGGGCGACACGGGACTTATCTGCGGAAAACTCGGTGCGGGCGCGACGCTTGACGTTACGACTGCGGGTTCGGGCGGCAACCTTACGGTTACCGCGTCGAGCGGGAACGCGGGGAGTCTCGTCGGGAAAATGGAAAGCGGATCCACGCTTAAATTCTCGTCGGCGAACAATACGAGAGTAAATTCCGTGAATTCTTCCGCGGGCTACGCGGGCGGCGTCGTCGGATACGCCGATAACGTTACGATCGGATATAAAGCGGGTGTAACCGATTATACCGTTTCGGGAACGATTACGGGTAGCACCGGCGCGGGCGGACTTTTCGGCTATTATAAAAACACGGGTGCGTCCGTTACTTTCGACATGGAAGACACCTTCGCGATCACGGACGGAACTACGGTAACGAGCAGCGGCGTTACGGGCGGCGTATTCGGTCGGCTCGAAAACACGGGCGCGTCGTTTACTTTCGACGGCAACTCTTCGTCCGAAGATATAACCGTATCCTTAACGGGCGGAAGTTTTAGGGGCGGAGTCTGCGGCGAATATATTGCGAGCGCGCTTACCAACGCGTTCGAGATCACCGATACCGAAACCGCCCTTACCGTTTCCGGAAGCGGCACTTTCGGCGGACTTATAGGAAAAATAACCGATAGTCCCGCGTACGTTAAAATACACGACGTTTCTTGTACGGCGGCGTCGGGCAGTTTAAACGGCGGACTTATCGGCACGATAGGATCGGGCGGATCGTTTATCGACGCCACGGGGAATATCACCGTAAGCGGAACTATGGACGCCGGACTTATCGCGAATATGCCCCAAGGCGTGTTAAGACTTTCGGGCGTATTCGATCTTTCGGGATTCGTAAAAGCGGACGCCGACAGCGGCGAACTCGTCAAATCGAGAAATCGCGCGCTCATCTACGCGACGGGCGACGGCAAGGGCACCAACGGAAACTGGACGTATAAGCGCGGCGAGAATCAGAACGTCGACGATATAAGCGGCTGGGGACAGGTGATAAGATGCGACGGCACGACACTGAAAGAATCCGACCTTTTCACCGTGGATATGACGGCGCATACCGTAACGGTCGCCGCCGCGGTAACTTCCATGGCTACCGTAACCGACTTTGCCAAGACCGCGCTCAATATAAAACTCAACACGGGCGCGGGCGTAGGCGCGCTAAAGTTTACTTCGGGCAGCGCGAATTTAAGTTCTACGCTGCTTGCGGGTACGCTTTCTGTATCCGCCGATATTTCTCTTGCGGGAACGGGACTTACGGGACTTACCCGTGACGACGGTGCTAACGCGGCGTTTTCGGGTACTTTTAACGGAAACAATAAAACGATAACGTTTGCCACGGGCGAAAGTTACGGTTTAAAAGGTAACGGCAGCGCGCTCGACGCGAATACGAATCAAGGACGGATATTCCAGCATCTTTATAACGGGCTGTTCGCAAAAACGTCTAACGCGACGGTAAGCGGACTCACCGTTTCGGGAACTTTCAAGGTATGTCAGACCAAAACCGATATGCGTATAGGCGGCGTCGCCGCGTTCGCGCAGAACGGTCTGACCTTAACGAACGTTAATTCGAGTATCAATATAGCCGCAAAGCACGGCGGAGATCTTGCGGCGCATATAGGCGGAGTCGTGGGTTCCGCGGCGAGCGACGGACTTAATATAAGCGTTACGGGCGGGAATATCCACCCCGTATATACCGATCAATCGGCGGCTAACGGAAGTTCTTACGTCGGCGGCGCGATAGGCACCGTTTTCGGAAACGAAGAATCTTCTATCACGCAGGCGATAAGTTTCACAAGTTGCGATCTTGGACTTGACTAT
>JAFZXG010000093.1 GCA_017616925.1 Clostridia bacterium
AACGAGATCGGAATAAGAGAAAGCCGAAAACTTAAAGGCATGCATATCTTAACGGCGGACGAACTTAAAAGCACCGTGCATTTCGAAGATACGGTCGCGATGGGAAACTATTACATAGACATCCACAGCCCGACGGGAACGGGTACGACTATTTACCGATTTAAGAAAGGCGAAAGATGGTCTATCCCCTACCGTTCGTTAGTTCCGAAGGAATACGTTAACTTACTCGTCGCGGGGCGTTGTCTTTCCGCCACGCACGAAGCGCACGCCGCGGTAAGAATCATGCCCGTCTGCGCTTGTCTGGGACAGGCGGCGGGTACGGCGGTCGCGGTCGCTTATCACTCTAAAACGAACACGCACACGGTAGACGTTAAAGCGGTTCGCAAAAAACTCGCCGAAAACGGCGCGAAGATCTGAAAAATAAAACGAAAAAATTGCGGGAAAGATTTCCCGCAATTTTTTATACGCTAATACGACTAATCTTCGTTGAACGTGGCGAAGGCCAGAACGTTCGCCGTAGCGCAGGGCTTATACCTGTTGTAGCAAACGGCTTTTTTACTCTTGTCGTCGGGATAGTAGTAATCCACTATCGGTTCGTCGAACTCTTCTATCTCTTTTATCTCGCCTTCGATATAATCGCCGAGTTTGTCTTTACAGTACTGCAATCTCTGTAAAAGCCCGCCGAGTCTAATGTCCTGAACGTCGAATCCGTGCGGTTTATTGACGCTTGTCCAGAACTTTCTGAACGCTTCTATAAATTCCCCGACGTATTCTATCGCCTTTCCGTAATCGTCGTAAACGGCGCATAGTTCCTTTCCGTCGTTATTTTTATAAGCGACTCTCGTTCTGTACCCCAAATCGTATTTTACCGAGACCGCTTTTGAAAGCGCGGCGTAACTAAAAAACATAAGTTTATAGTTCTTGCTGCGTTCCGCCGCTTTTTTAAACTCTTCCGCAAGGGACGAAAGCCATTTCCCTTCACTTCCGTCGCCCATCACGCTTGCGTCGAATCTGCCCAAAAAAGGATCTGAATAAAGCATTTCCTTAACGCCGTTAGCGATAAGCATATCTCTCGGGATATTGTCGGGCGTTTTCATGTCGCAAAGCATAAAGTCGTCGAAACTTTCGCCGAAAAGTTCGTTGAATCTGCGTTTCGCGTTGTCTATATCGAAATTGCCTTTATAGCACTCCGCGGCGTAAACTAACGACGGATAGATCGCCGCCGCCTGACACTCGTTCCCGTCGTCGCCCCAGAGAGTAATAAGTACGTTGCCGATATCGCGCTTATTGCACTCGCGGATCGCGGTTTCGATCTTTTTGAACGAAAACTCGTTCCCCGAGTGAAAACCCTGCCACTTCCAAGCGCCGCCGCCGAACCACACTTCCCTGTTAAAGCGAATATGTTTATCAAGCATACCGCCGCACACTTCGGGCGATTCGCTCCTGTAATCCCAGTACACGAGAGAAACGTTTTCGGGCACTTTGTCCATTACCCATTGCGGAACTTCCGCGCTTAAATTGCGGTACTCGCCGTGGAAGGCTATCCTGAAAAACATATCCGACCACATCATAGGATAAAAGTCGTATTTTTTCGCTATCTCGCAGACCTTATACAAATGCTGCAACAATATGCCGAACCGTTCGTGATAACCGTTCTTGTCAAGATACTTGCCGAGTCCCAACATGTGCGCTTCGTCCATACCGATGTTTATGCGCTTGCTTTTGAAACACTTACGCATCGTGGCGAACATTTTTTCTACGAGTTCGTAAGTCCTACTCTCTCCCGAAAGCATAATGTCCGCGACGTCTCTGTAATTATACATGTAAAGCGGGTATTCGAAGATGGCGTTTAAGTGCGCCAAAGTCTGAATACACGGAATAACTTCTATTCCCTTGCTTTCGGCGTAAGCGTCTATCTCTTTCAGTTCGTCCTGCGAGTATCTGCCGCGCAGGTGTCCGAAAAGCGGTTCGCCTTCTATTTCGTAAGTGTCTTCGGTATACAACTGCAGACAGTTATACCCCATAAGCGCGAGATCGTCGATAAACTTCTTTACCGCGCTTACTTTCATGACCGCGTTTCTCGAACAGTCAAGCATTACGCCGAGATAACTATTTTCCGTTTTCAATTCCTTTTTACCTCACTTTCGGTTTTGATTTTTTTGTCTTTTTGCGATATTTTCAGTCAGTCCGTCGAATTGCCGTTATGGATTTCCGCTTTTT
The DNA here is from genome assembly GCA_017616925.1 of Clostridia bacterium. Lineage (GTDB taxonomy): Bacteria > Bacillota > Clostridia > Christensenellales > Borkfalkiaceae > UBA1259. Next base: position 2,221 of record JAFZXG010000093.1, read on the forward strand.
TCCTGTATAACATTTCGTCGGCTTTGGCGAGATAATCGCTTAACTGCAGTTTGGGATCTGCGCAGCGAACGTACCCCATCGATATTCTGAGTTTATACGGCTTTCCTTCGGACTCGCGTTCCATCTGCCCGTTCACTTCCAGAATAAGACTCTCGGGATCGGCGTTCTTACTCTTTTTCGGTTGCCAAACGATAAGGAACTCGTCGCCGCCGAAACGCGCCGCAAAACCGTCCGTCTGCGCGATCGTGTGTCTGATGGCGCGACCGCAGAGAATAAGCGCTTCGTCGCCTTCGATATGTCCGTAAGTGTCGTTGATCGTCTTGAACCCGTCCATATCGCCGAGATAGAGATAGACGGGATCCGTCTCCGATACTCCCGCGAGAGTTTCGGTCAGGAACTCTTCCGCTTTGCGTCTGTTATTCATACCGGTAAGCGCGTCGGTATTGATATTCGATTCTTGCATGGTAATGAATATTATGATTATCACGGCGAAAACCGCCGCCGGAAGAATCGACGCTTTCGAGATCAGATCGTCCACGGCGATAAAGAGAATTATGAGAAGTACCGAAGCTAATAACGCGCCGTTCGCCCTGCGTAAAAACGCCGTGCGTTCACGGAATATATTAAACAACGCGATCGCCGCCACGAATATAAGATATAAGCTCGAAACGATCATCATAGGCAGATACAGTACGCCGTGCAGTAAATACCCTTCTTCGCTTACGCCGAACACCCAGCCCGTCCAGACGGAACTTATAATAAGAACTGTCGTTAAAAAAGCGGGAATTTGTCTTATCACGCGCCCCACGCCCGACATAAGATATCTGACTTGCAGTTTTTCCACGACGAACATGAAAAACGACGTGGCGCAGTTTGTCACCGTCCAGAGACTCGCCGCGCATAGAACGATAAACAAAGGTCTTCCGATCTTTATTATATCGTATTCGTTCATTGTCCATATGCTGTTGAGTATCAGATAGAAAATATGCGTGAAGATCAAGACCTTAAACCAGGTATACGCGCCTTTTCTCGCTATATCGCGACTCGTTTTTAAGAGAATATAGATATCTAAAAGCAAGAACGTGAATTGAAACACGCCGAACGCAATGATCACGTCTCTGTTCATTTCGGTAAATTTCGTTCCTTTTCGTTTTTCCGACGCCGTAAAACCCTTACGTAACTCGTATATGAACAGTATAACATATTTCGACGGGTTTTCAAATGTTTTTACTTCCTTAAGCCCGAAAAAATAAAAATTGTTCCCTTATCCCACTCATTGACCGTTTTTTTATGCGTTTTACTATTGACTTTTTCGGAATTCGATACTATAATTATTTCTGTAATGCGGTCGTTCGATAAAGAATATACCGTTTCATCGTTTCAAGGAAAAAAATTATAAGGAGTGACTTTTATGAAAAAACACTTGGATCTCATCGTTTTAGGTTGCAGCGCGCTGTTCTCGGTAGTCGTACTGCTTATGATGCTCGCAACGGGCATGAAATCAACCGTCCCTGTTTTAGGTTCAGCGACTTGGTCGGTATACGATCTTATGAACTTCGGCGATACGACGCGCGTCGGGATCGTGCTTGCGTTGGTATTCACCATCCTATCATTGCTTGCCGCGATCGTTTTACTTTGCGTCAAAGCCTTCAAGGTAAAATGCAAATTCGCCTGGATCGTCGCTTTGATCGTCGCCCTTCTCGCACTCGTTTCGGGAATACTGTTCTTCTGCGCGAAATCGCTGGTAGTGACAGATGATTATCCGCTGGTCACCTTTAATCTCGGTATCGGCGCGGTCTTCTGCGGAATATTCTCATTACTTAACGCGGCGGCGCTTATATACTACGGAATAAAGGCAAAAAAATAATATAACAATTTCTACGAAAAACGGTGTTTTGTCAACGAACAAAACACCGTTTTTTTGGTGCGGATAATGAGACTTGAACTCATACGGTTGCCCACAGGTTTCTGAGGCCTGAGCGTCTGCCAATTCCGCCATATCCGCATTTACGGTTTTCACCGTTATTTATCTATCGTGTAATCTACCGCCACGCTGCTTTCCCTTACCCCTGTGCATATACTCTTTAACGACCGAACAGTGATAGGGATCGTTCTGATATTCCGAAAGCGCGGCGAAATCATCCAAAAGTACGGTAAGCATTACGTCGAAAGACCTGTCCGAGTGAAGTTCGTCGATCCCCACTTCTATCCCGCGAAGCGTCGGAACTTTCCCTTTCATCGAAAGCAGTATTTCTTTTGCTTTAAGGGGATCTTCGCCCTTTTTTAACTTGAAACAGACGACGTGTTTTACCATATTTCTTACAGCGGTATCACCGCTTTCGCGTTTAGCGTCAGGTCGGCAAAATTGCCTTTTTTATACTGCAAGTACCCTTCCGCGCCTATCATCGCGCCGTTATCGGTACAGTATCTCTTTTCGGGAAGGACGAGTTTGATATTTTCCTTCGCCGCTTTTACCGTTAAACTTTCCCTTAAGTATCCGTTCGCAGCGACGCCGCCGCTTACCGTCAGAGTCTTAAGCCCCGTTTCCTTTAACGCCCTGAACGCTTTTTCGACCAGAACGTCTATGGCGGCGCAGGTGAAACTTTTAGCCACGTCGGACCTGTTTATCT
>JAFZXG010000094.1 GCA_017616925.1 Clostridia bacterium
GAATTATAGACGTCGTAAAGGAAAAGATAGCCCAACTAAAAGAAAACTTAAATGTGTTGCCGGAGATTTCAAACGAAGAATTAACGTCCTTATTTGTCCCATTAAATCAAAATTACCAACTATCGCAATTCCTGTATTTTAAATCCTTGCAGTATATAAACAAACTAAAAAAACCGAGATATGCCGAACTCGTGTCTATATGTAATATAGAAGATGACAACACGAGAGTCAATGAGTTTAATAAGTGGACTCAAATTGACGATAATATGAAATTGCTGACCGAAGTTTTTCCGATTATCTTTTCTACAAACATTTCTTCGAGAAGACTTGGAACACCAAAATTCATGTTTGACTTAGTCGTTATGGACGAGGCTGGACAATGCAACGTTGCTACCGCGTTGATCCCGATTACAAAAGCGGAATCCTTGCTTTTGGTTGGCGATCCGAATCAATTAAAACCCGTTATTATTTTAGAAGAGTCCGTTAATAACGTTTTAATGGATAAATACAATGTGCCAAAAGAATATAATTATAAAAATCACTCGATTCTCGACGTAATGAGAGAAAACGACAATATATCCAAATATATAATGCTTGAATATCATTATAGGTGCGGAAAAAAAATAATCAATTTCTCAAACCAAAGATACTATAATAATTCGCTAAACTTGTCGTATATTTTAAAAGACGGGGATCTACAGTTATTAGATGTTAAAAATCAGAACGTAAAGCAAAAAAACGAGGCTTACGATGAGGCTGTCGAAATAGTGAATTATATTCGGCGAAATGATATTCATAACGCATTTATTATTACCCCTTTTGTAAATCAAAAAGAACTTATCGAGGAAATGTTGAAAGACCAAAATATTACCGATATTGACTGCGGTACGATACACTCGTTTCAAGGTGCTGAACGGGATAATATAATTCTTTCGTCTGCGATTTCTACCAAAACAAGTAAAAGAACATTTTCTTGGATTAAGGATAATTATGAACTAATAAATGTCGCTGTGACAAGGGCAAAATCAAAACTTGTTATCGCAGCGGATACGGAAGTTATTGAAAGACTGTCGGATAAAAAAGACGATTTATATAATTTAATACAATATGCAAAAAACAACGGGAAAACCGTTGTGCCTGCTAATGAAACCGTTAAAATCGAAATAGGCAAATCAAACGGTAGTGTCAACGAAGACGAGTTTTTTAAAACGGTTTCGCATTTTTGTTCTTGTAATACTTCCTTTGATGCGGAGAGAAACGTTAAAATCAAAAAGTTGCTGAAAAACGAAGATATAAGCGAAAATTATGAATTTGACCTTGTTTTATACGAAAAAACGCTTTTTGGCAGAAAACCCGTTATTGCTTTTGAAGTAAACGGCGGTGAACATTTTGGGGTGCTATCAAGGGAAAAGGCGGATAGGCAAAAAGTGGAAATATGTAAAAAACATGGAATTAAACTTATATTTATTTCAAATGTTTTTGTTAAGGCATATGAATATATTGCGGATATAATTTTTTCCGCAAAGAATAAGCGCATAGCGATACAGCAATCGTTATTTGACGAATAATTTTTCCAGATATAAAAAAGGCGGAAAACCAATTCCGCCTTTTCGTTTTCAGATCTCTTCGGTTTCTTTTTCGTATCTGTCGAAAAGATTGTACCGTTCGGGGTGGGTGAGTGCGGTGAAGATCATTTCGCGGATGTTCGGTACTTCTTCGCCGATTTTCTTTAATGTTTCTTTAACGAACGTCCGTTTTGTGTCCTTATCGGCGGGGCAGCGACTCTTTTTTACGGGCAGGGTCTCCGAAAAACTCTTTACATCACACTCTTTTATAAATATCATGGGGCGGATCATAGTAAGCCCCGTCCTGCTTAAAAAGGACTTGGGCGCGAAAGTGGAGAGTCGCCCTTCGTAGAAAAGGGAAAGCATAAAGGTGTCTATAAAATCGTCCGCGTGATGCCCTAAAGCCACTTTGTTATAGCCCAACTCTTTTGCTTTGTCGTACAGCGCGCCTTTTCGCATTTTTGAACACAGCGCGCAGGGGTTTTTCTCTTTCCGCACGTCGAAAACGATCTCGCCGATGTCGGTTTCGACGACGTAGAAAGGCACGGAATATTTTTCGCAAAGTGCGTTTATCTCGGTATAATCGCTTTTTTCACCGCCGAACTTTAAATCGACCGAGATCGCCGCAAGATCGAATTTTTCGGGTGAAAACCTTTTGTACTCTGCAAGCAGCGTTAATAAAGTGACGCTGTCCTTTCCGCCCGACACGCCGACGGCGATCCTGTCGCCGTCCTTAATGAGTTTATAAGTTTCGATCCCTCTGCGTAGGGGCGATAACATTTGTTGAGTAGTCATACTTTTCCTTTATTTAGGTCAACGCCTTGACTTTTTTCGGTCAGTTATATTATACTGCATATTGAGTAAAAATCAATCTTTTTTTGCCCCGTGCGGCAGAGTAAAGCGCTATCGGGTTCAAAAGATCTGATCAAGGAGAGATATGAGCGCGTTTTTTGCGGGAATTTTCGGGAACGAGTGGGGAACTTTCGTAATGTCGTTAGTTCCTATGATAGAATTAAAAGGCGGGATAGTTTTCGCTTTAAGCGTCGGACTGCCCCCGCTTTATTCGTTCGTTTTGGCGTACGCGGGTTCTTCGGTCGTTTTCGCACTGTTTTTCTTCCTTTTAGTTCCCGTACTGAATCTTTTAAAGAAGATAAAGTTTGTGGAGTCTTTCGCCGAAAAAATCGAAAATTATATAAAGGACAGAGCGGACAGATCGCTTAAAGAGAGAAAGGACGGAAACAAAAAAGGACTTTCCGAACTTACCCTTAAAATGCTTGCCGTCCTTATCTTCGTGGCGATACCGTTGCCGCTTACGGGCGTGTGGATGGGTACCGCTATCGCCGTGTTTCTGGGTTTAAAATTTCATCAGGCGGCACTTCCCGTTTGTATCGGCAATTTAGTCGCGGGACTTTTAATTCTCGGGCTTGCGGAATTCTGCCTTTGGGTAGCGGGAACGACCGTTATTCTCGACTATATCCTGTGGGGACTTTTAGTCCTTGCGATAATTCTTTTAATCGTTACTATAATCAGAATCGGTAAAACGAAAGGCGGCAAAGCGGAATAATGGGATTATTTAAATTTATTTTCGGAAGGAAAAAGCCGAAAAAGGCTAAAATAGGCTTCGCGCTCGGCAGCGGCGGGGCGAAGGGCTACGCGACGCTCGGTGTCGTCCGCGTGCTTGAAGAGAACGGAATATTTCCCGACGTACTCGGCGGAACGAGTATCGGGAGTATAATAGGCGCGTTTCTCGCTAACGGGTACACTTCGACGGACATTTTTTCGCTCTTAGAGACCGTCGATTTTAAAGAGATAAAGTCCGCGTTTATGATAAACATGGACACGTCTGGGCTTAAAAAGGTGATAGACAGGTATATAGGCGAACTTAAAATAGAAGAACTTAAAAAGCCCTTTATCGCAATAGGAACGGACGCCGACACGGCGGAAGAGTTCGTATTCAAAAGCGGCAGCGTGGCGGACGCGTTAAGGGCGTCTTCGGCGTACCCGCCGTTTTTTAAGCCCGTTACGATAGACGGAAAAAGGTACGTTGACGGGGCGTATTCAAATTCCGTTCCCGCGGACAGAGTGAAGGAACTCGGCGCGGATATCGTTATATGCGTGGATCTATCCGATCACTTGCCCAAGACGGGTTTTTTATCGTCGGTGATTCCGACTTTTAAGTCAAAGACCGAAACGCCGTGGGAAAAGGGGTACGAGTATGGCGACGTAATGATCCACCCCGACCTTACGGGTTTCTCTTCGACGTCTTTTAAGGACGCAGCGACTATGTACGAGATAGGCTACGCCGCCGCGAAAGAGAAGATCGACGAAATAAAAGCCCTTATAGATAATTTCGGCAAAAAGAAGAAACGGGGAAAGTGAGTTTAATGCACCAAAGAAAAACAAGGATAATAAAACTGATCATCGTCGCGCTGATTTCGGCGGCGACGGTTTTGTCGTTATGCGCTTGCGCGAAGAGCGGTTCGCTTTTCGGCGGGTATTCCGAAACCGAAAAGGCGATATTAAATAGCGGCTTTTCCGCACACTTTATCGACGTCGGCGAAGGCGACTCGTCGGTGTTTAAGTTTCCCGACGGGAAAGTCCTTATGATAGACACGGGTACGGACGGCGAAAAGACTTACGGTAAGATAAAGGCGGTTTTAGACGGACTTTCGGTAAAAAACATCGACTATCTCGTATTGTCTCACCCGGACACAGAACACGTCGGAAACGCGGGGAGACTTCTTTCGGACTATACCGTAGGTAAACTGTATATGCCGAATATCTTGGAAGATAATAAAGAATACTTCCCCGAATTTTCTGCGGTTTATCAAAATATGGGTACGTCTATTATAGTAAACCCTAAACTTTACGATCGTGTTTCGGGCGAAGATTACTTTTTCGCCTTTTTATCGCCCAAAGACGACGATTACGCCGCGCTGAACCTTGGCAGCGGCGTTGACGAAAAGGCAAAAGACGACGTTTCGCCCGTTATCTACTTAGAGTACGCGGGAGTAAGGTTTCTGATCTCTTCGGACGCGACCGCCACCGTGGAACAAAGGATCGTAACCGATTATTCCGTTGTTAAAACGATGTTCGACAGGTTGGGATTTACGGTAGATCTTGAAGATATCGAGTTTTACAAGGTCGCGGCGCACGGCGACGTTAAGTCTAATTCCGAAGCGTTCTTAAACCTTATAAGACCTAAACGGTCGATCATTTCGGTGGGCGGCGCGAATTATAAAGGGCATCCCGCGACGACGGTACTGAATCGACTTATCGCCGCGCGGGAAGACTGCGAGTTCTACAGGACGGACTATTTCGGTACGGTCTCTGTTCTGGTAAGCGAAAGCGGGGAAACTACGGTAAAAAAGGAAAGATAATATGTTCGACTTAAAGAAACTTAAAGAAGAGTTCGCTGACTGCGACTGCGGTTTTCCGCACGAACTCACCATTAAAGACGTGGTCATAGA
>JAFZXG010000001.1 GCA_017616925.1 Clostridia bacterium
CCTCGACGTATTCGTGCCTTCGTTTATTCCACCGTTTTCTTCGCAAACGGAAATTATTTTTCTGCCTTTTTCAAGTCTTTTTTCTATCAGTTCGCCGAAATTTTCAAGGTTGTGCGTACCGAAAATAATATCTATGAAAGGAAACTTCTGCTTTAACGATTCCGCTCTGCCCTTTTGCTGCGTCATACATCCGCATACAGCGAGTATCATATTTTTATTCTTACGCTTTAGACTTTTCAGCGCGCCTATGTTCCCTTCGGCTTTTTTTTCCGCATTGTCCCTTATGCAGCAGGTATTGAAAACCACGATATCGGATGAATTTTCGTCCTGACCTTTAGTCGCACCCAAAGATTCGAGTATTCCCGCAATTTTTTCAGACTCGTGAAGATTCATCTGGCAGCCGTAAGTGATTATGTAGTATTTTTTTCCTATTAATATCATCTCTGTTATATCATAACTTAATTATTTTATTATGTCAATTTTATGGGCGGTTTTTGTGGTATAAAAGTAAGAAATTTTCGCATATTAGAGTTATGAAAAAATGGCTGAAAATACTTATTTTTATTTTTGCCCTTAATCTTCTCGCCGTTTCCGGCGTTTTTATAACTTACTTTGCGGTAACCGCAACCGCAAGGCTTTATCCCGATAAACTTCTGAGTTCCGAACGCGCTGTGGAATATTACGATAAGGACGGAAAACTCTTCGGCGTTTCATCCAAGGGCGTAGAAATAGTGAAAACGGAAGACGTTAACCCCTATACCCTTAACGCCTTCGTTGCGATCGAAGATAAGCGTTTTTACGAACACGACGGCGTGGACGTAAGAGCGTTTTTCCGTGCGTTTTTCAATAACTTAAAGAGTTTTTCGTTTAAGGAAGGCGGTTCGACCATATCCCAGCAACTCATTAAGAACACTCACCTGACGAACGAAAAGACGTTAAAAAGGAAAATGCTGGAAATAAAACTCGCCAAAGAACTTGAAAAGAAGTATTCCAAAGACGAAATACTCGAAAAATATATAAACACGATATACTTCGGTAACGGCTGTTATGGGATTTCGGACGCCTGCGAATTTTATTTCGACAAATCGCCGAAAGACCTTTCGGTAAACGAGAGCGCGATTTTAGCCGCGATCGTAAGGTCGCCGTCGGTATATTCCCAGAAAAATAACGAAGAAAAGTGTTTCGAACGGAAAAATCTCGTACTAAAAGCAATGCTCGAACAAAAGTATATAACGCGCGATCAGTACGACGCCGCGATAATCGAAAAGGTAAACTTAAACGTCAAATACGAAATTAAAGGCAAAAACTTTAAGTATTATCTTTCGCAGGAAGTCGAGAATATTATCAAAAATTACCCGTATTCGCATAAAAAACTTAAGGTTTACACTTCTTTCGATCCGAAACTGCAAGAAATAATAGAAAACAATCTTTTCTCCGACGGTATATCGTGCGACAAAACCGTCGCGGCGTTAGATAAGGACGGACTGGTTCTCGCCTACTTTTCTACGGTCGGTGAAATGGAAAGACGACTCGGCTCGGTCATAAAACCCGTACTCATTTACGCGCCCGCGATAGAAACCGGCTCGGTTTACGCTTGTACGAAAATAAAAGACGAACAAACGTCCATAGACGGATATACGGTAACGAATTTTTCGGATAAATATTACGGAGACGTTTCGGTCAGGTTTTCACTCGCGAAAAGCCTTAATTCGTGCGCGGTTAAAATATTCAACGGAACGGGAATAAAAAGATGTCTCGATTACGCCGAAAAGTGCGGTCTTAACGTTTCGGACGAAGACGCAAACCTTTCTTCAGCGCTCGGAAATACGCTGCAAGGTTCTACTCTTTTATCGACCGCAAACGCATACAGAACGTTTATAAACGAAGGAAATTACGGTAAATACTGCTTTATAAATCTGATAATCGACGAAAACGGAAAGACGGTCTATAAAAAATCCGACGTTAAGTCTAAAGTCTTTTCGAACGCGACCGCGGAAATAATGAACGATATGTTGGAGTCCGTAGTAAAAGAAGGGACTGCAAAAGCGTTGTATTCCGATATTCCGCTATGCGCGAAAACCGGAACGGTCGGAAATGAGAACGGAAATACGGACGCTTACACCATGTCGTACAACCCCGAAATAGTGCTTGGCGTCTGGTACGGTAACGACGACAGCGCTTATATGCCGAATTCGGTTACCGGCGGTAACGCGCCCTGCAAACTGTCCGCACGAATATGGAAGGAATATTATTCCGGAAAAACCGCGCCGGATTTTAAAGCAAACACGGATTCTATTAAAGTCTTTATAGACAAAGAAGAATACGAAAACGGAAGGATAGTTTTAGCCGATGAAAACACACCGAGAAGATATACGGTAAAAGAAATTTTCAAAAAAACCGATCTCGATAAATTAAGATCGACCGAAAATTATTCGCCAAGAGTAAAAAGTAAGTCAATTTCATCAGATAAAACAGGAATAATATTGCGTTTATGTCTGACAAAATACGCCGACGCGCTCATTTACAGAGAAAGTAACGGCAAAAAAACTTTGATTTTCGACACCTATAACAACGCTATAAAAAACTCCGCGGAGATCGTCGTAAAAGACTCCGATATAGAAAACGGTAAGACGTATCAGTATTCCGTTATACCCTACAGAAGATTGAACGACGATATTATTTACGGTGAAGAAGTGTTTTTTAAAAAATTAAAAGTCGAGAAACAAGTTCCCGACTTCTGGTGGGATATTTAACAGTTTACAGTTTAATAAGTTCGATACCGTCCAAAACTCTCTTAATAAGCCCTTCTACGTCGAGAACACACTCTACCCTTTTCACTTTTTCAAGATCGGGTTTTATGAGCGGAAATTTGGGAAGAAAGACTGTACAGCAGTCTTCAAAAGGAAGAACGGAAATATCGTAAGTGCCGATCTTTTTTGAAATTTCGATTATATCGAGTTTATCGAACGCGATAAGCGGTCTTAATACGGGCAGCCTTTCCACAACGGAATTCGAAGAAGTTATACTCTCTACCGTCTGACTTGCGACTTGCCCCAAACTTTCCCCCGTAATTATCGCCTGACAGCCGTTTCTTAAAGATAACCTTTCGGCTATTCTCATCATAAAACGGCGCATTATCGTAATCATATATTCTTCTGGACATTTTTTATGGATCTCTTCCTGTATTTCGGTAAATTTCGCGACGTATAGGTTTATACCGCCGTTAAAAACCGATAGTTTTTCGGAAAGATCGATAACTTTCTGCTTTGCCGCCTCGCCCGTATAAGGAAAACTGTGAAAGTGCAGTAAATCGAGTTTCATACCGCGCTTTATAATGGAATACGCGGCGACGGGACTGTCGATACCGCCCGAAATAAGCATAAGCCCGCGCCCAGCGGAGCCGACGGGCATACCGCTCATGCCCTTGATCGTTTGACTATAGACGAAAGTCTTGCCGTCTTCGCGAATATCTACGCTTATGGGAAATTCGGGTTCTATAACGTCGACCGAAAGTTTTCCGTTAAAATCGTTCAGAACTCTTTCGCCGAGAAGTCTCGAAACGCCCATAGAATCGGGATAAAAGGTCTTGTCCGCCCTGTTCGTAATGATCTTAAAAGTTCCTTTTTTGTCCGCTAAAACCATTTTTACGGCGTTATATATCTCTTCGATATCGTTATTCACTACGAGAACGGGACTGAAAGTATGAACGCCCGCGACTTTTTTCAGCGCGGAAACGATCCTTACTAAATCGCTTTCGTCGTAGTCGGATATAAGGTATCTGCTACGCATGGGAACGAACTTACAGTTTATTCCTTTAAGAGAATCCCTGAGATTATCTTTAAGCATATTTTCGAAATAACCGCGGTTTTTACCCTTTAAGTGTATTTCGCAGTAGCGAACGATAATACCGTTATACATTGTAGGTCACTTCCTTTAATCTTCCCGCCGTTTCGTTAAGAACGGAAACGAGATATTTCGCTTCGTCGACGGTGTTTTCGGGCGAAGAACTTATGCGTACCACGCCGCCTAAAATATTCTCACCGTACCCGCACGCCTTTATTATTCTGCTGAATTTGTTTCTGGACGAACACGCCGAACCGTTGCCGACGATAATGCCCTTTTCTTCCAAAGCGTGCATGATAACTTCGCCTTTTAATCCGTTTGCCGATAC
>JAFZXG010000095.1 GCA_017616925.1 Clostridia bacterium
ATTATTTCCTGATCGGAAAACTTTTTCATTATTCCGTCTACGATGACCTTAAGATCTATCAGCAGGGTTTTTGTATTTATCAAATCCAGTATCTTTTCACATTGCGAGTAACACGGCGAATAATCCCTTATAGACTCTAAAGCCCTTTTCTCTACCGATTCGTCGATCCTTTCTATCAGGTTTTCTAATACCGGATAGCCGTATAAAACGGTTTTTGCATACAAAATTTCCATAAAATCCTCCACTGCTTAAAATAGGAAACACAAAGATTATAACCGCTGATTTCCTACAAGTCAACGCAATTCTGACAATTTTGTTCAAAAATATTTATTTTTGTACAAAATTACTTTTTTTGCGTCATATTACTCTTGACTGCGGGAAAAAAACGAGTATAATTCTTCGCTTCGAACTACCCGCTCGAAGCGTGGCAAAATATTATAGCAGGGCGTTGACAGTTGCTGTCATATATCTTATATTTTCAAAAAAATTTTTTGCGCTTTTTTTGTTTTTTCCCCGTCCGCTTTCCGCAAAGAGAAAAATAAATTGTGGATCTGTGAAAATAATGTTGAAATTTGTAATGACAAAATCTTTATATTATGGTAAAATAAGTAAAGTATGAAAATCAAACTCCAAAAATATTTAATTGCCATCGTATTCATCACGTTTTTATCGGCGGTCGTTTTTGCGGTCGCTCCTTCTTTCCGCGCTCTTGCGGACGGAGAGTTGGTTTACTCGAAAGTGCTTGACTTTTCGGAGAGCGAGACTACCGCGCTCCTATCCCCGAAAAAAATCTGTCGCGGCGAGAAATACACCGCGGTAAACGAAAACAACGAAAAGATCAGCGTGTTCGACAACGTAAACGGAACGAAGATCGCCGAGTTCTCGATCCCCGCAACGACGTTCGGCGAAATACAGACTTACGGCGACGAAGACTTTCTTATAGTTATGAATCAGGTCATCTATCACCTGTATTTCGACGGAGACGAACTGAAAGCCGATTATTTGCTTGACGAGAACGATCAGCCGTTCGGCACGAACTTCGACTTCAACGGACGATATCTCGTCGTGAACCACAATACCGTCACGAAACTTTACACTTTAAGCGGCATACACGCGACTTCTTTCGGAGAAAATCTCGCGTCCGCACTTAACAGCCCAGTCGCCATAAACGATAACGACGAGATCTTTTACTTAAACTCCGAAAACGATCTTAAAACCTATTCCGTAAACGGCGTTTCAAAGACGGTCGCACGGAATATCGATTTCAGCGATCGAAGCGTGGACATGATCGCCACGAATTACGGCGTGTTCTATTTGGGCGAAGACGACGCGCTGTATTTTGTAAGCCTTCCCGACGGGAACGAGTTTTCGACTCCCGTTAAACTTGATATAGACGATTCGTTATATCCCGACTACGATAAGTACGATCTCGGAAACGTTATTTTCCCCACGGGAATCTGTTTAAGCGACGGAAAGGTGCTTATCTCGGACTCTTCGGCGAGTGCGGTGCAGGAGTTTATAATAACCGCGGATAATAAACTCGCCTTCACGGGATACGCGATGGCGGACGGAAAGACGGCGTTTAACCGCATTTCGTCCGACGTAAAGGACGTCGAAAAGTACAAAGACACCGTAGCCGTAGCGGACGATTTCAAGATCACGCTTTTTACGGACGACGGAAACGTCGATCTGTATTCTTATACGACTTTTAAGAATTTCTTCGTGGGAGAAGTTCCCGAACGCTTTGCTTTGGGAAACGGAAAAATGCTTTCCTATAAAGACGGCAAACTTTCGCTCACCGATATTGCGGACGGCGGATCCGTTCTCGTTTCCGGAACTTATTCCGCGGCGGATATCTTCTACCAGAGCGGATACTTTTACGTTCTATCCGCCACCACGGTCTATAAAATAAACGAGACGGACGGCGAAGTTTCGACCGCGTTTACCGACGTCATAGGCAACGTGCTTGCCGTGGACGTTTTCAAAACGGCGACCGCCGTAATAAACACCGTCTTGTCCGAATTGAAAACCGACCTTATCGGCGACCTGTACGGAATAAAGACGGACGGATTCTATAAATACGATAAAAACGCGGGAACGACCGAACTTCTGTTCGCCGCGCCGCACGACCTTAAGTCCTTCGCTCTGGGATTCGAAGATCCTTCGGTCTATTTCGTTTTTAACGAAGGCAAAACGGTGTATAAGACGCAGAGTCTCGGACACAGGTCGGTGTCGTCCGTCGCCGTTCCCGATAACTTTAACCGCAAAGACGCGGCGATAAACGTAAGCGACCTGAAGTTATATTCGACGAACGATAACGCGAATCTGTACTCCGTGGATTGTTCGGGGAATAATTTCGTGTTCGATTCGCTTTCTTCCCGCGATAACGAATACGTTCTCTCGGCGAGTATAAACGTCGGAAACGCGACTTTCTACGCCCTGTCCGGCTTAAAGGGCGTAGTTCTCGTAAACTCCGCGGAAACGGAAGAAATACCGGTCGTTCTATCCGATTCCCCCGAACGCCTGTACGTTACGACAAGTGTTCATATGTACGCGTTGCCCGTACTTACGGTAAGCGAAGAGAATAAACTCGTTTCGGGCGAGAACGACTATCTTCTTTCGCGCGGAAAAACGCTTTCGACCGACGGAAACGCAAAGTTCGTTTTCGACGGCAAAGAATTCTATTACTGCGCTTTCGATTCGGATAACGGCACGATCTACGGGTACGTTCCCGTACTATTCACCGCCGAGGTATTAGACGACGGCAAAGCGGTCGCGAAGTACACGGTAAAATCGGTTTACGCAGCCACCGTTTACGCCGACGAAGATATGACGACGGAACTTCTCGCCGCGGACGAAAACACCAAAGTAAGAGTGTACGGCGCGAACGGAAACGCGCTTAAGATCGCGGTTCTTACGAACGCAGGTTGGGTAACGGGCTACGTTTCGGCGGACAGAATAAAAGACGCCCCGAACCATACGGTAAGGAACGTCCTTATCATCATCGTTGTCGCGGCGACTCTCGCGGGTACCGCGTCCTACTTTATACTAAGAAGAAAAGATTAAAAACAGAATAAAACCAAAAGAAGAAGGTCTCGTTACGACAAGACCTTCTTCTTTTCATATCTTTAATCTTTTATATCGTCTTTATCTCCCGCCCGTCCGGTTACGAAATACGATACGACACCCAGAATCAAGGCTAAGCCGCAAACTGCGAGGAATAAGACGAACACGGCGTCCCACCCGCCCTTATCCGCGATAAGTCCGAGTCCGTAAGCGGAGATCGTACTTCCTACGTAACAGAAACCGTTTACGAAACCCGCCATAAATCCGGGATCTATCTTATCGCGCATAAACAGCGGCGTAACGCTCGTTAAGGAGTTGTTTACGGTATGTATGAAAAGAGTAATGACGCCGAATATCGAAAGAACCAAAACCCAGAAAGGCGTTCTGAACGCGAAAGTAAGCCCCGCGATAAGCAGCCCTATAAGCGAAAACAGTATTATGTTTACGATTATAGGGTTTTTGATCTTTTTCTGCATAAACACGCATAAAGCGGCGCTGAACACTCCGAGCGCGGGCAGAGCGATCGAAAGAACGATGGACAGCGAATCGCTCAATCCGTAAGATTCCTTTAATATCGTGGGCGTCCAGTTCTGCAACCCGTCTTTTATAAGGTTGCAGACCACCGCGAAAACGCACATTATAACGAGCATTAGCACGACGCTCTTTTTATTGCCTTTGATTATATTGCCTTTATTTTCGGGCGTTACCGTCGGTTCTTCGTTTTCAAGCGATTTTTCGTGCGTTTTTTTGTATCTCCCGAAAGAGAAAAACCACATTACCGCCACCGCCGCCGCGACAATAAAACCCAGTAAGAACGAAAGCCTGTAATTGCCGATATAGACGAACAGCGCGCTCGTACCGTAAGAGACCGCCGTCCCTATCACTATTGGGGTACTCATTACGATCGCGGAAATACTTATCTTGTTTTTCGACAGATATTCTCCGAGTACCGATATAAGCGACGACCAAAGGATAGAAAGCGCCGCGCCGTTTATAAACCACAGATATTTCGCGAATCTGAAATCTATCCCCATGAAAAATATTATATTTACAATCGAAGAGACCAGTAAAGACGCAGAGATCATTATCCTTTTATTATATCTTTTGCAGAGTAACCCGTTTATGATCTGCCCCGCACCGTAAGCGAAATAATAAAACGTAGCAACGAGTCCTGCGGTCGCCTTATCTATCCCGAACTCGCTCATTATGGGATTCATGTTGGAGTTATAACTGTATCTCGATACATACGAAATAAGATACACCAACCAGCATAGGAAAATAAGATATCCTTGTCCCTTTACGTCGTTCTCTCTTTCTTCGGTCATTTTATCTCCGTTAAAAAATCGTAAAAAATAAAAGCGCAGTGATTTTCACTACGCTTTATTCTATCACTTTGCGATTTCAGTTGTCAACCGTAAGCACGGCCAAATCGGCACTTTCGGGACTTTTTCCGTTCCTTATAAACGCGTCGTCCATCTCTTCGTCGGGATCGAAATAGTCCGCGCTTTCGCCCGCCGAAAGTTTGGATATGCTCACTTCGTAAGCGGTAAGAGTTTTTACGTCGTATTCGGATATTTTTTTCTGGTACTCTCTGCTCTGCACCCTGCCCGTTACGGCTATTTTTTCGCCGACTGATAGGGTTTTGGCGAATCTCGCGTTTCTGCCCCAGGCTATACAAGGTATGTAATCCGACTTGTTGTACGACCTGTTCACCGCGACCAGAATATCGGCTATCTCTCTGTTAAAAGGCGTCGTTCTGTAAACGGGCGGCTTACAGATATGCCCTATCAATACTATCTCGTTGGGATTTTTGACTTCCGCGTCGTCCACCACTTCCTTTACGAATACCGTAAGCATAAGTTTACTCTTTCCGTCGACTAACTTGTTGTAACTCCGGAACTGCCCGTAAGCCTTTAATCCAGCGCCTTTTTTCAAACTCTTTTCTTCGATGAGTCTTTCGGAAACGGTCACGGGCAGTTCGTCCGAACTACCCGAAAGTCTTTTGACCGACACGATCATTTCGTAAAATCCTTCCCCGTAAACTTCGTGAGAGAAAACGGCGTCGCTTACGATCTCCCCGCTGATAAATACCCTGTTGTTGTCCGTATTATTATTCATAGCTTTCCTCCAAAGCGTTTCTATACTTTAATCTGTTCGCCGTTCGGCAGTATTTCGTACCCGTTTTTATAGATAAGTTCGCCTATCGTAACGAAGGAATATCCCGCGTTTTTCAAGGATTTTATTATATTCGGTAAAGCTTCCGCCGTATGTAGCCCTTGGTTGTGAAACAGCACTATCGAGCCGTTTTTCACGTTCTTTATCACCCGCGTTTCGATCTCTTTAGCGGAAAGGTCTTTCCAGTCCAGAGAATCCACGCTCCACTGTATCGTGAAAAGTCCGAGTTCCTTCGCGGTGTCGATAAGAAGATCGTCGTAATCCCCGAAAGGCGGGCGGAACAGTTCAACCGTCTTACCAATGATTTTTTCTATCGCTTCTTTGGAACTCGTAAGTTCGCTCACGATCGCGTTTTTATCCAGCCTGCTCATATGCGGGTGCGTTTTACTGTGCGTGCCTATCTCGTGTCCCGCGTCGAAGATCTTTACGACGTATTCGGGATATTTTTCAACCCAGAACTGCACGGCGAAAAAGGTGCATTTTACGTCTTCTTCCGCCATTATAGTTAAAAGCGAATCGGTATAGTCCACTCCCCAGGCGCAATCGAAAGAGATAGCGAGTTTTTTCTCGGTCGTCCTTACCGAATAGACGGGCAGTTTTTTTAGCGCGTATCCGTAAAACACCGAATACGCGCCCGTCTTTTTTAAGGCGACTGTCGCCGAAAAGAAAAGCAACACCGCCAAAACGAATACCGAGATCCTTTTCGACGAAACGACGGTAATTTTCATTATATCTGCCTTGAAACGAAAAATTTGTCCGTTTATGTCCTTTGCGCGCGAATTTCCGCGCTTTTTCTTTGGGGTTTTCCCCCGTTAGATTATTATTCCGCGTTTTCGCGGTTTAGCACCGAAAGACGAAAATCGGAATAATAAAATTTCGGCAATAGATTTTACAATACGGAATTTTGATGATATAATAAAAAACAAAGGAGTATAAATATGGTTTTTAACTTGCTTGACGGTGCGGACACCGGATTTTCGTTTTCGATGCTATGGAACGACATAAAAAATTACTTCTCGACCGAATATATGAAC
>JAFZXG010000096.1 GCA_017616925.1 Clostridia bacterium
AGGGCAAGCACACATACGATAAAAAACGCGTTCTTATGCAGAAGGATCTGGAGCGCGATAAAGAAAGACAAATAAAAAATTACGGAAAATAAAAGGAAGGCGTTAAAATGACGAAAAAAAGGATCGAAACAACTTGCGTTCAAAGCGGGTATTATCCCAAAAACGGCGAACCCAGACAGATACCCATCATCCAAAGCACCACGTTTAAGTACGATTCGAGTGCGGAGATGGGTAAACTCTTCGACTTAATGGCAAGCGGGTATTTCTATACTCGACTGCAGAACCCCACCAACGATATGGTGGCGGCGAAACTCTGCGAATTAGAAGGCGGCAGCGCGGCGATGCTGACGTCGTCGGGGCAGGCGGCGAACTTCTTCGCCGTGTTCAATATCGCGACTTGCGGAGACCACGTTATATCGTCGTCCGCGATCTACGGCGGAACTTTCAATCTGTTCGCCGTGACCATGAAAAAAATGGGTATAGAATTTACCTTCGTTTCGCCCGACGCTACCGAAGAAGAACTCGACGCGGCGTTTAAGCCCAACACCAAAGCGGTTTTCGGCGAAACGATAGCGAACCCCGCCTGCGCGGTTTTAGATATCGAACTTTTCGCCAAAGTCGCGCATAAACACGGCGTTCCGTTCATAATCGACAATACTTTCGCGACGCCCGTAAATTGCAGACCTATCGAGTGGGGCGCAGACATCGTAACTCACTCTACTACGAAATATCTCGACGGGCACGGTTCGTCCGTCGGCGGCGCGATAATAGACGCGGGCAAATTCGACTGGGAAAAGTACGCCGACAAGTTCCCCGGACTTACGACGCCCGACGACAGTTATCACGGCGTAACGTATACCAAGGCTTTCGGACTCGGCGGCGCGTTCATCACGAAAGCGACGGCGCAACTTATGAGAGATTTCGGTTCGATACAGTCCCCGCAGAACGCCTACTACGTCAATCTCGGTATAGAAAGTCTTTCCGTGCGTATGGCAAGACATTGCGAAAACGGACAGAAAGTCGCGGAGTTTTTGTATTCTCACCCCAAGATCGAGTGGGTGAAATACTGCGGACTACCGACCGACAAATACTACGAACTCGGCAAGAAGTACCTGCCGAACGGTTCTTGCGGCGTGCTTTCGTTCGCGATAAAAGGCACGAGAGACGACGTTGAAAAGTTTATGTCGGCGTTAAAGGTCGCGCAGATAGAAACTCACGTCGCGGACGCTAAAACCTGCTGTCTGCACCCCGCGAACGCCACGCACAGACAACTTACCGACGAACAGCTTATCGCCGCGGGGATCACGCCGACTTTGATAAGATATTCGTGCGGACTCGAGAACGCGCAGGATCTGATCGACGATCTCGCGCAGGCACTCGATAAAGTATAAAAAAGTAAGGAGCAATACGAAAAGGGGGATAAAATGCCTATAATCGTACCTAAAGACATACCGGCAAGCAAGATCTTGCAGGGCGAAAACATATTCGTAATGAACGAAAAACGGGCGAAAACGCAGGACATAAGACCGCTTGAAATAGCGATAATAAATCTTATGCCCACGAAGATCGTTACCGAAACTCAACTCATGCGGCTTTTGTCGAATTCGCCCTTACAGGTAAACATAACTCTCGTAAGCACGGAAACTTACGTCGGAAAACACACGCCTTTAGAACATCTCGAAAAGTTCTATAAACCCTTTTCGGAAGTGAAAAACAGAAAGTTCGACGGTATGATAGTTACGGGCGCGCCCGTAGAAGACAAAGAGTTCGAAGACGTGGCGTACTGGAAGGAACTCGAAGAAATATTCGATTTTGCCAAAAACAACGTCACCAGCACGATGTTTATCTGTTGGGGCGCGCAGGCTGTCCTTTACCATTTTTACGGCATAAAAAAGCACCCGTTAGAAAAGAAACTTTTCGGCGTATACAGACACGAAAAAGTGGGCAAGTACGAACTTTTGTTAAAGGGTACGGACGACAGATTCTTTATGCCGCACAGCAGACACACCACGGTGTACGAAAGCGATATAAAGGCGTGTAAAGATCTCGTTCTCATCGCGAAAAGTCCGTTTGCGGGTGCGACTATCGTGCGTTCAAAGGACAATAAGTTCTTTTTTATAATGGGACACGCCGAATACGACAGAGATACCTTGGAAAAAGAGTATCACCGCGATTTAGAGAAAGGACTAAAAATCGATCCGCCCGAAAATTATTACGTAAACGGCGATTCGGGCGAAGTAAAGATGTGTTGGTCTTCGACGGCGAACCTTATCTATATGAACTGGCTGAACCACTACGTCTATCAACTTACGCCGTACGATATAGAAAGCATAAAATAAATATAAGTCCCGAAAGGGACTATACGGGGGTGTTAAAGATTCGATTGCGCGAGTGAAGTGAAATAAGCATACCGAAGTTCCGACTTCGTTAAAACGGAAAAAACAAAATTTAAATGCGAATTATAAAACGAATAATTTAGCATTCGCCGCTTAACTTTGGCGAACGGTCCGGCGTTTCTCGTCCGTTGGAAACGCAGGGGCTGTGATATGAGACGGAGAACGGAATAAAAATTACGAATGCGGTTTTTATTCGGCTTTAAGTATTCACGGGTAGAATAGAAGTTGCGGGC
>JAFZXG010000097.1 GCA_017616925.1 Clostridia bacterium
GGGAAAGGAATACACCGTGCTGTTTGCCGAATACGGCAATTACACCGTAAAATACGCGGCGAAGGACTGTTTCGGGAAGACGCGCAATCAGTCGTTCTTTATAAAGGTGGTAGATCACGTGCCGCCCGTAATAGAGTTCACGGGTTCTTACGTTAAGTCGGGAACGGCGGGGCAGGAGATAACCGTTGCGGGCGTAAGCGTGACCGAACTCGAATCCGATCCGAGTAAAGTAGAGTATTACGTATTCGTGGCGCATAACGGTATATACAGGCTTGTGGAAGACGGCAAGTTTACGCCGACCGAAGCGGGCGAGTATAAAGTTATCTGCTACGCGGTGGACGCGAACGGGAACTATTCCGAAAATACTTACGTCGTAAACGTAAAATAACCGAAAAGGAGAAACGGAAATGAAAAAACTATCTTATATAATAATGTTTTTAGCGGCGTTTATATTAGCGATCATGTCGGCTTGCGGAACGAAACCCGCAGGTAACGGCGGAAGTAATGGCGGAAACGGCGGCGGAAACGCCGTTATCGAAGAAAAAGTCGATATCACGATAAACGATCCCGACCATTTTTATACGGTGAAGGAAAACGATTCGTACCTTATCAAAAACTGCGAGACCGATTACGTGATAGTAACGCCCGAAAATATACAGGTATACGAAGGCAAAGGCTTATCCCTGCTGTTAAAGACGTTCAAACAGGCGACGGGTATCGACTTTACAGTAAAGACCGAAAGCGAAGTCGAAGATTATTCCGCTACCGCAAAATATATTTCTTTGGGCAACACCAAACTCGTGGAACAGGCGGGAATAGATACGAGATATGCCGAATTAAAGGATAAGGGCGTGAGGATCGTCAGCAAAGATTCGTCGGTGTTTATTCTCGGCAAAACGGCGCGCGGCGTATATAACTCGGTTCTTAAATTCGTTAAGTACGTTCTGGGTTACGAGAGATATACCGAAAACTGCGTAGTTTGTAAAGAAAACCTGATAAATCTGCATTTCTTCGAGTTCGACGCGTTCGATAACCCCGATATCGAATACGTGACTATGATGTATCACGTTCCGAGTAACGAGACTTACGCCGAAGAGATCGGCCTTGAAAACTCCACTTCCGATTATTATATCGGCGACGTTCCCATGGCGCACAACACTTTCGGATTTCTTAATCCCGACACCTATTATTCCGAACATCCCTGCTGGTACAATTCCGAAGTAACTCAACTTTGCTATACCGCATGGGGCGATCCGACCGAATATAGTGCGATGCTTGACACCGTTGCCGACATCTTCGTCGAGTGTATTAAAAACAATCCCGACGCGAAAGCGATTTCCTTTACTCACGAAGACGGATTTGGATTCTGTCAATGCGAACACTGTTTGGCGTTAAAGACGACTTACGGTACCGAAGCCGCCTGTGTTATTCGTTTTATGAACGATTTAAGGGACGTTTTCGACGCCAAATTGGCGGCGGAATCCATTGACCGCGAAATAAAACTTGCGTTCTTTGCATACACGAATACGGAAAAAGCACCCGTAAAGAAAAACGACTCGGGCGAGATCGTGCCTATCGACGAAACGGTGGTCTGCAAAAAGGGCGTATTGCCTATGGTCACACTCGTCCACGCCGACTATACCAAGGAAGTTGAAGATCCCAAAAACGCCGAATACGATCGGTTATTTAAAGAGTGGTCGGTAATTTCGGACGAATTCACCGCTTACGCTTATTCGGACAGATGCACACAGGTCGAAAGTTATATGATGCCTTACGGCAATTTCGATACCTTGCAGAGTTGGAATAAAAAATTTGCCGAAATAAATACTCAATGTCTTTTTTACGAAGCGCAGGATTCTCAACCGAATCCTTCGATAATGGCGCATTATAAGATCTATCTTATGGCGAAGTTGGGCTGGGATTCGGATGCGGACGTCGGAAAAATAACCGAAGACTTCTTTAATAACGTTTATCTCGACGCGGCGGAACCTATGAAACGTTATTTTAACGATCTCGTTTTAAGAATGCACGTAAATTACGACGTTCTTAATATGTACGCCATAGTTTACAGCGGACCGAATCTTCTTTCCGAAGAATACTGGCCGAAGAACACTCTTGAAAAGTGGATGGATATTTTTAGCGAAGCGTACGCGGCGGTAGAGAAATATAAAGAAAGCGATCCCGAACTTTATTCGGTTTTATACGACAGGATCTGTTTAGAGAGTCTTTCGCCGAGAATGATGTATATTTCGATTTATCAGAACAGCCTTGCGCCCGAAACCCTGACTAACATGATGAGAGAATTCGCAAAGGACGCCACGAGACTGAACACGAGAAAGAACCAAATGGCGTGGGAAGGCTGGTAAGATAACAAAAAAACTAAAAAAGGAGAGAAAGGATATGATGAAAGTAAGAAGAAAAATAAGAGATAGTTCGTAGAAAAAAAAAGAAGGTAGGTTTTAACTTTACGGAAGTAATCCGTAAAAAAGAAAAAAATAAAAATATTTTTGGAGGAAAAAATGAAATTTTTAACTAAAAAAACAACGTTAGTATTTGTTTTACTCGTAATCTTGGCGGCGTGTATGTTCGCCGCTTGTGGAAAAGGCAATGGCGGTGAGCCGGTTAACGCAAAAGAATACGACTACACC
>JAFZXG010000098.1 GCA_017616925.1 Clostridia bacterium
GGCGTCGCCGTGGTGTCCGCACTCGTCGGGCGCTTCCATGTGGATATACGTAAAATCTACGGTTTTAAGCGCGTCTAAACAAGCGTTCGCCTTGCCTATAAAGTTTGTGTCGTAATTCCCCGTAGCACCCGCGACTTCGATAACCCGCATACCCGCGAGTTTGCCTATGCCCTTTAAAAGATCTACCGCCGAGATCATCGCGCCCGAAACCCCGAACTTTTCCTTAAAGTTTTCGAGTTTGGGCTTCGTGCCTTCGCCCCAGAACCATAAAGAGTTGGCGGGGCGTTTGCCGTCCCTTATTCTCTTTAAGTTTATCGGGTGCGCGGACAGAAGTTCGTAAGACTTCTTCATAAGTTCGTAATATTTTCCGCTGTTTTCGCCTTTGGGCAGATGATCCTTAACGGGTTTTCCCGTAATGTCGTGCGGCGGGGTGAGATTTCCGCATATCGCGCCGTTATCTATCACGAGACAATGGCGGTAACTTACGCCCGAATAGAGTCTATATTTCCCGTCGTTTAGCCGTTCGCCCAAAAAAGCGATAAGTTCTCTCGCTTCCGCGGTGGTGATCTCGCCCGCGGAATAGTCGATCATGGTTTTATCTTCGTAGTTCTCTTCTTCTGAAAGCGTAACGAGATTCGCACGCGCCGTGACGTCGGTGTCTTTCAGTTCTATTCCTATGCTCGCCGCTTCTAACGGGGATCTTCCCGTATAACAGTTAAACGGGTTATAACCCAAAACCGAAAGATTCGCCACGTCGCTGCCGGGTTTTAATCCTTCGGGAACGGTCTTAACGAGTCCCGTTTCCGAAACTTTCGCAAGCGAGTCGATAAAGGGTTTATTCGCTACTTCAAGCGGAGTTTTGCCGCCAAGCGAGTCCACGGGGTAGTCCGCCATGCCGTCGCCTAAAATTACCGCGTATTTCATTAAACACTCCATTTTATCGGTTTATAGCCGTATTTTGCCAAATATTCGTTCGTCTTCAAAAAATGCCCGCACCCGAAGAATCCGCTGTATGCCGAAAGCGGCGACGGGTGCGCGCACTCTAATATCAGGTGCTTTTTACCGTCGATAAGCGGTTTTTTGCTCCTTGCGTTCGCGCCCCAAAGAAGAAAGACTACGTGTTCTTTCTCGTCCGAGATCTTTTTTATTACGCCGTCCGTAAACTCTTCCCAGCCCCTGCCCTTATGCGAGTTGGCGTGGTGCGCGCGCACGGTAAGAACCGAGTTCAGTAAAAGTACGCCCTGTTTCGCCCACGGGGTAAGGTCGCCGCTTCCCGAAAACCGTTCGCCCGTCTCTTTTTCTATTTCCTTAAAAATGTTCTGTAACGACGGGGGGTTCAAAACGCCTTCGGGTACGGAAAAGGAAAGCCCCATCGCCTGACCTTCTTCGTGATAGGGGTCCTGACCTATCAAAACCACCCGCACGTCCGAAAAGGCGGTTAGTTTCATAGAATTAAAGATGTCGTACATCGAAGGATAGACGGTAAAAGAAGAATATTCGCTCTTTAAAAATCCGCGAAGTTTAAGATAACTTTCGGACGCGAATTCTTCCTTTAATATCTCGTCCCACTCTTCCGTGATTTTCACCATATTCGTACCTATTTTATCATTTTTCTTTGACAAAATCAATATAATTTAATAAACTGTTATCGTGAGAGTGTACGAAATAATCCTTGTCGGCGTCGCACTCGCTATGGACGCGTTCGCGCTGACCGTTACGAACTGTATAACCTATAAAGACAATCTTTCGCGGACAAAGAAATACCTTATGCCCGTCGTTTTCGGCGCGTTCCAGTTCCTTATGCCCGTTTTAGGCTTCTTCATAGGTTCCGCCGCCACGGGCTTTCTGTCGGAGTTCGCGGGGTTTCTGACTTCGGGAATATTCTTCGCCCTTGCGATAAAATTTCTGATCGACGCTATCGCCGAGAAAAAGTCCGTCGAAAAAGAAAAACTTCCTACGCTTTCTTTCGCTACCGTCCTGATTCAAGGTATCGCCACGAGTATAGACGCACTTTTTGTCGGCGTGACCTTTGCGGTAAAACTTTCCTTTTCGGTTTTTCTCGCTTCGGGAATAATCGGCGCGGTGACTTTCGTCGTCGTCGCCGCCGCGCTTTTTATCGGTAAGGGACTGAAAAAAGCCCTTAAAGACTTCTCTTCCTTCTTCGGCGTCGCGATATTGCTTACTCTCGCGATAATAAACCTTATCGAAGCGTTAGGATAAGCGGACTTCCGTTATTTTACGACAACGTTTTAAAACAAAACCGCCCGTGCGTCGCACGGGCGGGATCTTTGCTTTTTACCGCTTATTTCTCTTCGTCTTTTACTTCTTCTTTGGGTTCGTCCGCGGGTTCTTTCGCTTCTTCAACGGGTGCTTCCGCACCGGGTTCGGCCTTTACGGGCTTTTTGCCGCGTTTGGCGAGTTTCTTTTCGCGCTTTGCCGCTTCTTCCGCTTCTTTAAGCGCGAGTTCGGCGGCTCTCTTTTCCATTTCTTCCTTCTTCTCTTCCTGTATCTGCGCGATGATTTCTTTTTCGCTCTCGTCTTTGGCGACTATGGTGATCTCCGTGTCCTTATCGAAGATCTGTGCGCGTTCTACGTCGATAGTAATATCTATCACGTCGCCCGCTTTCGCCTGCGCCGCGAAACCGACTTTGGCGATAAGGTTCGACACGTCGGTAACGACGCTTTCTTCTTCGCCGGTCCATTTGTCCTTGGTCTTGCAGTAGATAAGAGTTTCGGAACCTAACGCTTCCACGACGTCGACCTTGACTTTAACGGACGGATTAGTTTCGTCCTTGCCTTCTTTAAGGTCTTCTGGGCGGATACCGAACACGACTTCCTTGTTGGTGTTAAGGTACGCGTCAAGGTTGTA
>JAFZXG010000099.1 GCA_017616925.1 Clostridia bacterium
CGCGTAAGGATCGGGGTGTTCCGCCGCAAAATACAGTCTATCCGATATCGCCGCCGCGTATTCTTCTCCCTTAATATCGCTTAACGCCCTGAATTCGCAGAGTGCCTGTTCTACGGTCGGAATAAGCGACTTTAAGACTTCGGAATAATATGCGCCGAGAGTATTTAAGGTTCGGTCGAATCGCTCGTCCGAATAAATGTCGGCAAACGATTCTGCAAAGCCCCGCGGATCTTTTTCAACACGGCAAAAATCGTAGAGTTTCTGAACGAGATCTTTTAAGTTCCCGTCGCTGCGCCCCGTAGAGTACGCTTTAACGAGCCGAATAAACCCTTCGTCGTTTCTGTCGTAAAGGAATTTGAAAACGCGATCCATACAGTCCGCACGCAATTCTTTGGCCGCACCCTCGTCTAAAATAGAAAAATCGGGAAGGACTTCCGCGACGAAAAAGTATCTTCTTATCAGTCGCGAAGCAAAGGAGTGCAACGTAGAAACTTCGGCGAAGTCCAGATCTTTAAGTTCTTTTATAAGTTCCGGATCGCCCGTTTCCCTTATCCGTTCGGTAAGCGCGCGCCTTAATTTTTCCTTCATATCCTTCGCCGCGCTTTCGGTATAGGTGACGGCAAGGATCTCGCTTACCTTCGCTTTTTTCTCGGTTATAAGGCGGACGAGTCTTTCTATCATAACGAAAGTCTTGCCCGATCCCGCGGACGCGGACACCAGAATATTACCTTCGTCGAAATCTATTATTCTCTTCTGTTCTTCTCTAAGACTCGGCATCTTCTTTCTCTCCTACGGTCCTTTCTTCCACGGACTCCGCGATCGTTTTCGCGCTGACCGAACCTACCGAACGCTCTTTCCCGTCGTTTCCGCAGACGGAAAAATACGGACAGTATTCACACTCGCCGGCGGCGGGAGAAGGTTTGATATATCCGTCGAGCATCTCTTTCGCGCCCCGTTCGCAGACTTTAAGCGCGTATTTAAGATATGCCGACAATTCTTCTTCTTTGACCAGACCGCCGTTCCTGCCCGTGTTCGCGCCGTTTATAAAGTCGCCCTTACCGGTCGTAGCGAACTTCCTGTCCTGCGCGTACAGAAGTTCTTCTTCGTTCACGGTCTTCCCCACCGTCAGCGCCGGAGTCTCGCCCTTTTTTAAGAATCTGTCTAAAACGGGCATATAATAGACGCCCGCGATCCTATACCCCTTTACCGCCGCGGCGTACAGGAAGAGTTGAAGTTTCACCCCCGTGAAAAGATCCCTGTCCCTGACTTCGCGCTTGCCCGTTTTATAGTCCACGATCCTGCAATATTTCGTGCCGTCGGGCGAAACGAATACGTCTATCCTGTCGATGACGCCCTTTAATTTTATATCTCCGTCGGCAAGAGACACCGCGGGGAACCCGCCCGTTTTTTCCTTTCCCTCGCCGAACGCGACTTCAGCCCGAGCGAACTTAAAATCCGAATCCGAATACGCCGAATAATTTTTGTAGCAGAATTCCTTGCACTCGTCGAATATCGCGTTCAGAAGGTATTCTCCCCTTGAAGAAGAAAGGTGTCTGCCGTTTTCGGAATCTTCGAGTATCTCTGATTTTATCCGTTCTATTTCCATATCGGAATACGCCTTGTCGGTTATTTTACCTATGCGTTTCGAGTATTCTTCGAATACCTTGTGCATTACGCTGCCTATCTCGGCGTAATCCATTTCGCTTTTGACGTTTTCTTTAAGTTTCAGTCCGTTCTGCATAAACGCGACGAAGGGACACTTAAAGAAATTTTCGAGTGCAGTCGGCGAAGTTTCGCCTTTAAAAAGAAGTTTCGCGTCGTCTATTTTCTCGGTTATCTTCTTGCCCGAAACCGCTAAAAAATAATCGGCGTTCCCGTCTGCATCACAGGCGTAAAAGGCGTTCATATCGTCGATATCTGCGCGGTAATTTTTGGAATACTCGCCGCAAACCGCCGCAAAAGTGTGCAGACCTTCCCTGTAAGTAAGGTATCCGTCCCTTTCGCCGAATTTTTTCGCCGTAAAAAGTTTTTCGGCGGTTTTTACGACTTCGCTCTTTTCGTTAAGGTCGCCGCCCGCGGAAAAAAGCGGGTAAGAAAGGTACAGGGTTTCGGAAAACGAGGACAGACACGCGGCGACGTTTTCTTTCTCGCGTCTGTTCACAACGTCGATCTTGGGCTCTAAATCGACTTCCGATTCTTCGAGTTTATCTATGTCCGAGTCGCTAAGGATCGCGACGTCTTCTCTTAATCTCGGCACTTGTTCCGTCAGCCCGACGGCGAAGAGATTTTTCGCTTTCGCAAGCGCCGTCTCCTTAAAATCGCCTATAAACACCGCGTCGTTATACTGCGGAATAAGCGAAAGTTCAAGTGCCGAAACGCCGCTTCTAAACACCGCCTTAAACACCGAAACGTCCTCCGGTTCGTAAGCGATCCTGTCCATCTCGTCCAGAATCGAAGTAATATATCCGTAAACCTGATCGTTGACGGCGGACTCTTCTTTAAATCCGCGTTGGGTAAGATCTAACGAAAACTCCGCGAGTTTTTCGGAAACGGAAAGTTTATTTAAAAGTCTTCTTACGTCGAATTTTTCCAACACGTCGCATAAAAGGACGCGCAGGTTTTCCTTTTCCGCAAATCCTTCTTCCCCCGTTTCAAAGGTAAACGGCTTTTTTATCGCCGAATAATCGACGTTGTATTTTATAATATACTCGCAAAAATCGTCCGCAAGTTTTTTATCGCCGCATACCAGCGGGTTTTCGGCGAGTTTTATTACGTACTCTCTTTTAAGATTTTTCCTTAACGCGTCGCAATAGTCCGAAATAAGAGTGACGAGCGGGTGGCAATCCGCTTTTTTCTTTCTGTCCAGAAAATACGGAAGATCCAAAAGATCGAACGCCCACTCTATATCGTCCGCGTAGCCCGCGGGATCGGGAACGGCGACCGAAAAATCCTTGTACCTTGCACCCGCAAGCACTTTTTTCTTTATTTCTTCCGCGACCGAAAGCATCTCTTCCCTTTTGGACTTCGCGGCGAAAAGTTTTATCTTTTCGGTCTCCTTGGGCTTTTCCGTTTTCGCCACGGGATCGAAAAGTTTATCGATAAGGATCTTTCCTTCTTCCGAAAATTCGCTTTTCACCCTGCTTTTTATAACGGGTAGTTTTAACTCCCCGCAAAGTTTTCCGAACTTTTCCGCGCTTTCGTTTAAGTAGGCGTATTTATTGTCGCCCGAAACGAAGATCCCCGTGACGTTGCGCGCGCGGACAAGCAGTGCCGAAACGATTTCGAGCGCCTGTCTGGTAAATCCGCCCGTAAACCCGACTAAAAACACGTCCGCGTTTTTCACTTCTTCACTGTTATAAATAAGTTCGGGCAGTAAAGTAAGATATGAACTTTGATCCAGAAAACCTTTGCTTTTTATAAACTCTTCGTAAGCGGCAAACGCCTTGGAAACGTCGGAAAGTTTGCTTTTAAGCACCCCGTCCGTGTTTTCCGCGGCGCGCGCGACGTCCGAAGGCGTTACCCGCGCGCTCTTTAACATCACGATAAGGTCGAAAAGCGAAGGCGCGAGTCCCGTTTTGGACGATTTAAGACAGTTTAGTTCGGTAGATGACAACACCTTTCTTACCGCCATTGCGGAACCTTCTTTAGTAAGAAGATTATCGTTCTTTACTCTGGCGCGCAGAAAATTGCCGAAGGAATACACTTCGGTATTGAAACTTCCGCCGAATTTCCCGCAAATTCTGCGCTCTGTCATAAGCGAGGCTTTCTCTTCGCAGAAAACGAGATTTTTTCCGTTTCCGAGTCCGTTCGCGTTTTTAAGTTCTTCTGTAAGCACCGAAAAAACGTTGAAATACGAATCGGTGGTGATAAGTTTTACCATACGGATATATTTTACCATACAAGAAGCCCTTTTTTCACCTACTTTGCAAAGATAATTGCAAAAAGTTTACAAAATTTTTATTCCGTGCTATTATTGTATAGACACGGAGATATGTTATGAAAAAATTACTTACCCTTTTATCGTCATTTATAATCGTTCTTGCGCTTGTGCTTTCGTGCGGCTGTTCGGGCAAAACGATACTTTCTTTCAACAATTCCTTTAACGGCGGCGCGAACGCAACGGTTGAACCGGGACTTTCGGAAATATGCGAATATTCGGTTCGTTTTGCCAAAAAAGAAAACTTTTCGGGTGCGGAAGTGTCCGACGTTAACTATACGGACGGAACTTTCGTCACGACCTTAAAGATTTTATCCGACTACGAAGACGGGGGCGCGCTGCCCGAAACCGATCTTTACAACACGGCAGAAAGATCGATCGTCCTTAAGTTTTCAACTTCCTTCTCCGTAAAAGCCGTCTATACCGTAAACGGAACCGAAAAGGCGTTTGACGACACCATAGAATCTGTGGTTTATTTCCTGCCGAGCGAAAAGTCGTTCGCCCCGCTCTATTCCAAAACCGAAAAACACTCGGGCAACCCCTTCGGAGAAGTCGGAGAATATTTCGACGAAACGACGGAGATCGTATATTACGGATCTTCTTACAAAATAACGACGGAAGGAAATTATTCGGCGAACGATACCGCGAGTATCGATTATACCCCGAAGACGCTTATCGACAACGCGCAACTGCTTTTCGCCGTAAGATGTTTCGATATAACTTCGACCGCAACGAATATTCCCGTAGTCGCTTCCGCGTATAAATCGGCAAAAACGCTTGCCTTTACCTTGGAGTCGGACGAATCGAAAACTTATTCGATAACATTAAACGGCACTCCCGCGGATTATTCGGTGAGAATAAAGAACTGCAGTTTGACTTTAAGTTCCACGAAAGAAGCGGGACAGGCACATAAATTCGCCGTACAAAAAGCGGGCGGCGATCTAACGTATAAAGCCTACCTTACCTATTATTCCCAACCCATAATAATAAATATCGGCGGCGGTTTTCCGTCTTATCTCGGCGATCTTAACTTCACACTCTCGTCGATAACGGCTTAAAAAAATTTAAAACTCAAAAACCCGACCTTTCGGTCGGGTTTTTCGTTTTCGGGTTTCTAATAATTATTCGGTACGCAGAGCGACGACGGGGTCTTTCTTCGCGGCGATACGGGACGGAACGAGTCCCGCTATCAGAGTAAGCGCAAAACTTACCGCGATCAGAATAAGCGCGTCGGTAAATTTAAGCGCGACCAGAGTTATACCGCCTCCGATAAGCCCTCCGACCAAAATATTCAGCGGAATAGAGACAAGATACGTAAAACCTATACCTATAAGTCCGGCGAACAGTCCTATTAAAAAAGTTTC
>JAFZXG010000100.1 GCA_017616925.1 Clostridia bacterium
GACGCGGTCGCGTCTATGCTGTATCTCGATTACGACAGAAAAGCGGGCGAATGGATACCCAACGAACACGGTGGGAACTATAATCTGCAAGCCATATCGTTTTTACAAAAACTCAACGAAACGGTGTTCGGGCTGTTCCCGAACGCGCTTATGATTGCAGAAGAATCCACCGCCTTCCCGATGGTGACCAAACCCGTGGATGCGGGCGGACTCGGATTCAATTACAAGTGGAATATGGGCTGGATGAACGACACGCTTTCCTATATGCAATGCGATCCGTATTTCCGTTCGGCGAATCACGGCAAGATAACTTTTTCGATGTATTACGCGTTCAGCGAGAACTTTATTCTGCCCATTTCTCACGACGAAGTGGTGCACGGTAAAAAATCTCTTCTCGATAAGATGCCCGGCACTATCGAAGAAAAGTTCGCGAATCTTCGCGCTTTTCTTATTTATATGTTCGCGCATCCCGGAAAGAAACTCAACTTTATGGGTAACGAATTCGGACAGTTCAAGGAGTGGAACTATAAGGAAGGGCTTGAATTCTTTATGACTGGCTACGAGAATCACGCCAAACTTTTCGAGTTCAATAAGGCGATAAACAGAGTATATGCAAGCACTCCCGCGCTCTACGAAACGGAAGATTCCTGGGACGGATTCAAGTGGATCTCCGCGGACGAAAGAGATAACAATATAATCGCTTTTTCGAGATTCGATAAGACGGGAAAGGAAGTCGTCGCGCTCGTCAACTTTTCGGGTAACGACTTTAACTCTTACAGACTCGGGCTTAATAAGGGCGAATACGAAATACTTTTCTGTTCTGACGACGTTAAGTTCGGTGGTAAGGGCAGAGTAATAAAAAAGACTTACAAGACGGCTAAAAAGAACGCCCACGGCAGCGGGTATTCGATAAATATAAGTCTCCCGAAGTTTACGGGTATATATCTGACAGCGAGAAATTATGATAAAGGGGTAAGAAAATGATCAGAAAGAAAAAATGCGTCGCAATGTTGCTTGCGGGCGGACAGGGTAGCAGGCTTTACGCTTTGACCAACAATATCGCAAAGCCCGCCGTGTCTTTCGGCGGAAAGTACAGGATAATCGATTTTCCGCTTTCGAACTGCGTAAATTCGGGCATCGACACGGTAGGAGTTTTAACTCAATATCAGCCGCTCGTTCTTAACGACTATATCGGCAACGGACAGCCGTGGGACTTGGACCGTGAATTCGGCGGAGTTCACATCCTTTCTCCGTATCAGGCGAAAACTTCTTCGGACTGGTATAAAGGCACGGCGAACGCCATTTACCAGAATATACGGTTTATCAAACAATTCAAACCCGAATACGTACTCATATTATCAGGCGATCATATCTACAAAATGAACTACTCGATAATGCTTAACTATCACATATTAAATAACGCCGATTGCACGATCGCGGCGATAGAAGTGCCTCTAAAAGAAGCGTCGCGTTTCGGGATATTAAACACGAATCCCGACGGCAGCATTTACGAATTCGAAGAGAAGCCCGCGCACCCCAAGAACAATCTTGCGTCCATGGGTATTTACATCTTTTCGGCGGAAAAACTCTATAAATATCTCGAAGAAGACAGCAAAGATCCCAAGTCCGCGAACGATTTCGGCAAAAACGTTCTTCCCGCAATGCTAAACGGCGGGGAACGCATGATGGCGTATAAGTTCGATGGCTACTGGAAAGACGTCGGAACGATAGATTCTCTCTATGAAGCGAATATGGATCTTCTGGGCGAGAATCCCAAGTTCAACGTTGCGGATACTTCCTGGAAGATACAGTCGAGAAGTCCCATGTCTCCGCCGCACTTTATCGGCGACGGCGCGACTGTGGTGAACAGTATAATACTGAGCGGCTGCGAGATATACGGCGACGTGGAGAATTCCGTTCTGTCGAGCGACGTCCGCGTGGAAAAGGGCGCGACGGTGAAAAACAGCATAATAATGGCGGACGTTACGATAGGGAAAGATTCCGTAATAGAATATTCGATAATCGACGAAAACACCGTTGTCGGCAACGGCGTTAAGATAGGCGAGAAAAAAGAGAGCG
The DNA here is from genome assembly GCA_017616925.1 of Clostridia bacterium. Classification (GTDB taxonomy): domain Bacteria; phylum Bacillota; class Clostridia; order Christensenellales; family Borkfalkiaceae; genus UBA1259. The sequence goes on from JAFZXG010000100.1 coordinate 2,080, forward strand.
GAAACGGCATAACCGTTTTGAGTCGCAATATAACGGTCGGAGATAACGTCGTTATAGGCGGCGGCGCAATGATAGATAAAGACGTTTTAGGGGGGAACGTAAAATGAGAGCGGTAGGCATTATTTTTACGAATATTCACGATAAAAATATTCCCGAACTCGTCCGTATAAGGACTTTGGGTTCTATTCCGTTCGGCGGAAGATACAGACTTATCGACTTCCCGCTTTCGAATATGGTAAACTCGGGTATCGATACGGTCGGCATAATAACCAAGAACAACTATCAGTCTTTAATGGATCACGTCGGCAGCGGAAAAGACTGGGATCTTGCCCGTAAGGACGGCGGACTGATACTTTTGCCGCCTTTCGGGGATCTCGGAAACAACAGTCTTTATACTTCGCGGTTAGAGGCGCTGAAAGGCATCACCAACTTTCTGTCGCGCGCGGACGAAGAGTACGTCGTAATGACCGATTGCGATTCGGTCTGCCGTATGAACTTTAACGAGATACTTGACTACCATATAAGAAACCGCGCCGATATTACTCTCGTCTATAAAAAGAAAGTTCCCGACGTTTCTTCGGAAGAGGCGTCCACGACGTTTACGCTTTTTGAAAACAGGATCACTTCGATCTCGCGCGGTGACGATACGGATGGAGAAGAGGCGAACGTGTTTACCAACGTCTTTATTATGAAGAAAAGTCTTCTGCTTTCTATCGTAATAGACAGCATTTCGCGCGGCAAACGTCATTTTATGACCGATATTATAGCGAATAATTTAAAGTCCATGCGCATTTACGGTTACGAACACAAGGGATTCTTCGCAGGTATTACGTCTTTTCAGGCGTATTACGATAGTAGCATGGCACTCCTAAAACCCGAAAACAGAGCCGAACTTTTCGGCGACCGCAGCGTGTTCACCAAGGTAAGAGATTCCGCGCCGACCAAATACGGCTACAATCCGACGGTCAGAAATTCGCTTATTGCGGACGGTTGTACGGTGGAAGGCAAAGTCGAAAACAGTATCATATTCCGCGGCGTAAAGGTGGGAAAAGGCGCGATAGTCAGAAACAGTATAATAATGCAGAATACCGTTATAGGCGAAGGCGCGACGCTTAACTGCATAATCGCGGATAAAAACGTTTCTATTAAGGACAGGCGCGTTTTATCGGGCGCGGAGGATCACCCCTTCTATATCGGAAAGGGCATAATGGTATAAGGAGAAAAAAGATGGCGACTATAAAAAAGACGACGACCGTAAACACAACCAAGACCGCGACAAAAACTTCTGCGGAGACTACCGTAAAGAACGCGGGTAAACTTCCCGAAATAAAGTTTTCCGAAAAGAAGAAAATAATTTTTTTGGGTTCGGAAGCCGCGCCGTTCATCGCTACGGGCGGACTTGCGGACGTTCTGGGATCGCTTCCGAAGGCGCTTGCGGAAAATAAAAACAACGACGTCAGCGTGATACTTCCGCTTTACAGTTCGATAGCGAAGGAATATAGGTCGCAGTTTAAGTTTCTCATTAACTTCAACGTCGCGGTAGGCTGGCGCTGGCAGTACGCGGGAGTTTTTTTATTCGAATACCGCGGCGTCAAGTTCTACTTTATCGACAACGAGTATTATTTTAAGAGAGACGGAAATATCTACGGGTTTTACGACGACGGCGAAAGGTTCGCCTTTTTCTCCCGCGCCGCGCTTGACGCGATAGCAAGATTAGATATTTACCCCGATATCCTGCACGCGAACGACTGGCAGACCGCTGCTTCGGTCATCTTCCTTAAAGGTATGTATTACGGGGATCCGAAGTTTAAGAGAATAAAGACGGTCTTTACGATACACAACATAGAATATCAGGGAATATTCGGTATGGATACTTTCGAGAGTCTTTTCGGATTTTCGAGTTCGATCAGGGACTTCGTTGAGTACGGCGGTGCCGTCAACCTTATGAAAGGCGCGGTGGAAATGACGGATATAGTGACTACGGTCAGTCCGACTTACGCGAAAGAGATCTTAAATCCTTACTTTGCGCACGGTCTCGATCCCATTATGAGAAGAAACGAGTGGAAACTTCACGGAATACTAAACGGTATAGATACCGAATATTACGATCCCGAAAAAGACAAGTATCTTTTCAAAAACTATTCTGTGAAAGATCTTTCGGGCAAGGCCGTCTGTAAAGCCGAACTGCAAAAACTTCTGGGACTTCCCGTAAGGGCGGACGTGCCGATAATCGCGGTGATTTCGCGCCTTGTTTCTCATAAGGGACTCGATCTTATTCGCTGTACGATAGAAAGTATTTTATCCGAAGACGTTCAGATGGTGATTTTAGGTAAGGGCGAGATAGGGTATGAAAATTTCTTCAACCATATCGCGTACTGCTATAAAGGGAAATGCGTTACGGTTATCGCATATAATCAGGACTTATCGAGA
>JAFZXG010000101.1 GCA_017616925.1 Clostridia bacterium
GGCGTAAGCCTTTTCCATTTCGGTAAATTCGGTCTGAACGTAGCCTTTTATTTTAAGTTTATTATCGAGATTTCCCTTTCCGCAGACGTGCAGAACTTCGAATTTGGAGAGTAGGTCGGGGAGTGCGGAGCGTAGGGTGTTATTCAGGTATTTAGAACCCGTACTGCCGCCCGTGACTAACAGAACGGGTTTTTCGCCGCTTAAACCGTAAAAATAAAGAGATGAAATTTTATCCGCGCCGAATAGAGATTTTCTTAAGGGATTACCGCAGTAGATACCGCGTTTAACTTTCCTTGCCGTTTCGGGAAACGCCGTGATTATTACTTCGGAAAAACGCGCGGTAAGTCTGTTCGCAAGTCCCATCGAGTAATCGCTTTCGTGGGAGATCACGGGGATCTTTCTCTTTCTCGCCGCAAAAACTACGGGAAGCGCGACGTATCCGCCCTTGCTGAACACGACGTCTGGTTTTATTTTATCAAGTAATTTTCCCGCGTCGGCAATTCCTTTTTTAAGAATAAAGGGTATTTTAAGGTTTGAAAGCGAAAAACCGCGCCTGAATTTTACCGTGCTTACGGGATAGTATGGCAGATTTTCACTTTCGATAAGATTTCTTTCTATTCCCGTTTCGCTGCCGATATAAAATATTTTATCGAAATCATTTTTAAGATAGGGTATAAGTGCAAGGTTGGGCGCGCAATGTCCTGCCGTGCCTCCGCCCGTCAATACTATCGCTGACATATTATTATGATATGCAGACATGTTTTTTTATATACGAAAAGCCCCCGACAATTCGGGGGCTTTGGATTTGGATCGGATTATTCGTTATCCTTGTTTTCGCCGTTTTCTTCGGGTTTTTCTTCGTTGGTCTCGGTTTCGCCGAAGTCCGTCACGTCGCCGTAAACGTATTCGTCGAGAGTGGTCTCTTCTTTCTGTTCTTCCGCGTCTTCCGTCGTTTCGGACTTGGAAACGGTCTCCGTTTCTTCGGATTCGATCGTTTCTTCGGCGGCGTCCGACGTATCGTCTTCAACGGTCTCCGCGGCTTTGGCGCGTTCTCTTCTTGCTTTGGCGTCTTTAAGCGCCTTGTTTCTGCTCTGTACCGAGTAGTGAGATTTGATCTCTTTCTTTCTGAATCCGCCTCTGCGCTTAACGTTCTTGACGAACAGAGCGATCACGGCGAGTACGATGACGACTGCGAGAAGTATCGACGAGAAAGAAAGCCAGAAGGTAGGCGCGTCCGTCTTGGCGGTGCAACCCGTACTTTCGGGGTTCTCTTCTTCGACCGCTTCCTCGGTGGTTTCTACTTTTTCGATGGTGTTAAGGACCGAATAGATCGTAGTGGCGTTCTTCGCCCAAACGTAACTCTGTTCGGTTGCTTCGGTGCCGTAAGCGTAAGAATAAAGTTGCGTGCCTTCGCCCGTAAACGCGGTTCTCGTGGCTTTACCGAGCGGGGTAGACGTGTCCGTAAACGAATCGGCGAACCTGCTCGCTTCGGTAAAGGCGTAAGACGTGGTTACGTTTACGTCCTTAAAGAACACGTAGCCTTCGGACGCGTAGTTTGCGTCTCCGTCACGGCTGCCGTTCCACATTTCCAGACGGAATTTTCTTTCGTTCTTGCCGTTCGCGATATAGAAATTGACTTCCGCCCAACCGTCCGTGCCGAGCATCGTGCCGTCGATAACGAGCGCGTAATCGAATCCCGAACCCGCTATCGCGTTGCCGTCGGAAGTGAAATCGACGAATTTAAGCACCTGTTTGTCTTCGTTTGAAACGTCTACGAGATAGATATAAGCCTTGGCGTCGCCCACGACTCTTACTTTAAGAGAGACCTTCGCGTAAGCCGAAACCGCTACGGTGTTGGCTTCGCCGACGTATCCGTAATGATCCGCACCGTCGTTATAGATCATTAAAGGCTGTATATCGTCCGTGTATGCGCCGGCAAGCGCGGCGTCTAAATCGAGAGTTGTATTCGTGGCGTAAGCGACAAGATATTCGGTATTGATAAGTCCCGCGTAACTTCCGTTATCACCGTTGCCGCTTCTCGTATTGATGTCTTTTTCAAGTCCCGAACCGTTCTTGACGTAGATGTGGTTCGCCACTATTCCTTTATAGTTCTGCAAATTAGTGGGGTAGGCGGTGATTTCGCCGAGATTACCCGACGACGGAGAGAGCGAATAGTACGCCGATCCCGAAGGATCTTCGGAATAGTCGGCGGAATAGCCCGCGTAAAGTGCCTGTTCCTTATCGGCTGTGGAAACGAAGAATTTATAGAGATTATAAGTATCCGCGTCTTCGTCGTTTATAACGCCCTTCGCGATGGTGGGGGATGTGATATAGACTTCTCCGTCCCTGACGAATTCCGTTCTGTTCGTTTTAGAGTTTATCTCGCAGTCCATAGGGCCTATTTCGATAACGATCGAGAATTTTCTTCCGTCGTTCCCCGCGTCCGCGAAGTTGTTCTTAACGATAAGGCGAACGGTCTTGTACTCGTCGTCAACTTCTGATACTTGAGCAAGACCTTCTCTCTTTTGGGTAGTCGTGCCGAATTCGTCGGTAATGCTGACGTTTACGGTAGTGTCGCCGAGTTTATTCAGCACGTTTTTGATATCGAAAGAGATCACCGCGTACTCGCCGTTGTCGAGGGTAAAGTCCGCGCTTTCTATCTTAACAGTGTAAGCCGAATAGTTAAGTCCGCTTACCTTATAGGCGTTTTCCGTACCGTCGAACGTACAGGTCGCGGTACCGGCTCCGTTGAATATGGTTTCTGAAGTAATTGCGGGATCGAAAGTTCCTTCCGCTTTAGTATATTCTCCGTTTACGACAACCGCCGCGTCGGTAACGTAACCGACATAGCGGGGAAGGGCGTAGGTCGCGTCCATACTTAAATTATAGTAAAGATACTGTGCGTTTTCGTCGAAAGTTCTGATATCGTTGACAATGGGATCTTTCGCACCGTAGTCGAGATCGGAAGCACCGAATACGGTCTTTCCCGCAAGATCGTCAAGGTTGTCGAGAACGGTATAAGAAACTTCGTCGAAATACGCCGTGCCTTCGGTGTAATAAAGACCGTCGTCGGAAGAACCGTTGCCGTAGCCTAATCCCAAAACGAGAGTGAAAGAAGTGTCGTAAGTATCGTCCGCCTTTACGTAGATTTTATATTGTTTCCACTCGCCGTTGGTAACGATATTACTGATCCTGTACTGCGCTTGAGAGGTTCCGTTGATGCTGTTGGTAAGTCTTATATTCGCTCCGTATTCGCCGTCCGCGTTCTTACCCGAAACGCTCTGCGTCATTACCCAGACGGAGATCTCGGCATACTTGCCCTTTTCAAGTTTAACGGTCGAGGAAGATGTGATAACCTGTGCCGTACCGAAACCGAGTTCTCCGCTCGACTTCGACATATAGTTGTTAATCATATATACTTTCGAGTCGGTCATACCGGCACGCACGGGTCTCTTGATACCCGCAAAGGTGTCGAAAGTTTTTATAACGTATTTTTTGAAAAGTTCGTCTATGTTGGAGTCGGTTATTTCGACGTCGTCGCCGAACTCGGCTCTGATGGCGGTTTCCTTTACGTCTCTCGAAGTGGGATATCCGTTCACGGCGTCGTACTTGTTGCCCGCGAAATATAAAAAGTCCGCGTCGTCGTAAAGTTTTCCCATAAGGGTTTCCCAACCGTCTTCGGAAATATCGACGATACCCGAATTTACCTGCGAACTTTTTGCGCTGTTATCGAGCGTTCTGCTCCATGAAGAAGTAGTATAGGGAAATTTTTCGTAAGCCAGATCTTCTGTCGCGTAGTCGAAACTCATATTCGATATAGGCGTCGTGTCCGTGCCCGAATACTTATAAGTTTTTTCCGACGCGGATTCCGAAGAACTGCCGCCGCAAGCGAATAGAACGAAAGCCGAAAACGAGATCAGCGCGATCGTCATGAGTATTATCGTAAGTTTGTCCGTAAGTCTTTTGAAAAAGTGTTTTTCAGTCATAATTCACCTTAAATTTTTTTTGCGATTTCGTAAACAGAACGCGACCCGAAGGCACACGTTAGAAACATTATATAATATAATTTAATAAAAATCAACCCATAGAAAAAGAAATCCGCAGATTTTTTATAAATATTGCGCAAGAAAAAGGCAATTTTGCTGAAAATATGAAAGCGGGGACGTAAAATAATGAAAAATAAACTGAAAAAGAACATCTCGGCGACCTTACTCGGCGGGCTTGCCGGTTTGATAAACGGATTATTCGGCGGCGGTGGAGGTATGGTCGTCGTACCTACTCTTACGGATCTGATCGGCAGAGAAAGGAAAAAAGCGCAGGCGACCGCCATGCTCGTTATTCTGCCTTTGAGTCTCATTAGCGCGTTTTTATATTCGTCTTTCGGATACTGTGATCCGAACACTCTTATTCCTACGATGATCGGCACTGCGGTCGGCGGAATAACGGGTGCGCTTTTTTTAAGGAAAACGTCGGACGTGATACTGTTTTTCCTGTTTTACACGCTTATGTTTTTTGCCGGTTTGAAAATGATTTTTTGATATATATGACTGTTCTTTTTGTGTTTTTCGGTTTAATAGGCGGATTTTTCGGCGGAATGGGTATGGGCGGCGGTACTTTTCTTATTCCGCTACTTACGATCATCGGGGGACTCGAACAACATCTTTCGCAGACGATAAATCTTATCGCGTTTATACCCACGTCTTTTATCGCGCTGATTTTTCACGTTAAAAACGGCTACGTCGAGGTGAAAGACGCGCTTTTTCTTCTGATACCCGCCGCGGTTTTTACAGTCATCGGCGCGTTTGCGGCAAGGGGAACCGACGGAGCACTTTTACGGAAAATATTCGGCGCGTTTCTGGTGTTTTTGTCCGTTCGCGGTTTTTTGTCGCGGAAAAAAGAAAATCAACTCTTTAAATCGAGAAATCGTAAAGATAATTTTTAACGAAAATTGTGGAAAATCTCCTGTTTTTTCCTTAAAAAATCATTTTGAAACGCACTTGAAAAAAAATTTGTAAAAATTGTTTAAAAAATCGAATTTACCCCCTATACAAAACGATTTTTATGTGTTATAATTTACCCGTATTATAGAAACCTAAAAGGGAGATTGCGGAGTTTTGGAAAGGATTGCTATTATCGATTTAGGCTCTAACACTGCGAGACTTCTTTTGGTTGACGTTACGGAAAAGGGACATTTTCAGATCGTCGATCAGTTAAAGGAAGCACCGAGACTTGGCGAGGGCATGGAAAAGGACGGGTTTTTAAAACCCGAAAGAATACGGGAAACCATTAAAACGTTAAAAATGTTCAGAAAACTGTGCGACGTCAACGGCATAGACTCCATCTTTGCCGTGGCTACGGCGGCGGTACGCCGCGCTAAAAACCAGCGCAGTTTTCTCGACGAAGTGTCCGCGACCTGCGGCATAAAACTTCGCGTTCTTTCTGCGGAAGAAGAGGCGATGTACGTTTACCGCGGAGTAGTGAATACGATGGACTTGCCAAAGGGTATAGTTCTCGAAATAGGCGGGGGTAGCGCAAAGATCGTTTATTACAACAGGCGCAACCTGCTGAATTACGCGACTTTGCCTTTCGGCGCGATAACTCTTACGGAACTGTTCGCGGGCGAGAATCTTTCTCCCGAAGAACA
>JAFZXG010000102.1 GCA_017616925.1 Clostridia bacterium
ATTACAGTCTTATTTTCAATAACTATGCGGCGAATACTCATCCCGACTGGGAAATGGTGAACGCAGACGGAACGACTTGGCGCGATCACGGGCAGAGATACGGGCTTTGTTGCCCGAATAACGGCGAATACCGTGCGTTCGTTCTCGAACAGATGTGTGAAATATCCGAACAATTTCCGGATCTTGACGGTATTTTCTACGATATGCCGTACTGGGAAGTGACCTGTCATTGTCCCGCCTGTAAGGCGCGTTGGGAAAAGGAAGTCGGCGGGGAGATGCCCGAAACAATTGACTGGAACGATCCGCGCTGGCGACTGTACGTCAAAAAACGTCAGGAGTGGATGGCGGAGTTCGCTGCGTTCATCGGTGAAAATTCGCGTAGGATTTTGCCGTTCGCAACTTGCGAATTGAATTATGCCGCAGGTATCGCTTGCGACTGGCTTGCCGGATCTACCGAAGGTATAAACGAAGCGTGCGAATTTACGGGCGGCGATCTTTACGGCGATCTTTACAGCCACTCTTTTACCTGCAAATATTATTACGGTATTACGAAAAATCAGCCTTTCGAGTATATGACCTGCCGTTGCAATAAAAAACTTCGCGAACATACTGTATCGAAATCCGAAAAAGAACTCTCCGCCGAAGTTATGCTTACCGCCGCACATCACGGTGCGTCTCTCATTATCGACGCGATAAATCCCGATGGAACGCTTGACGAACGCGCTTACGACCGTATCGGAAAAGTGTTTGAAAGGCAGATCCCATACGAAAAGTATATGGGAAAGGGCGAGATGTTCGGGGAAGTCGGCGTGTATTTCGACAGTACGACGCAGTTTTCTTCGGACGGAAAGGCCTACAATAAACAATGCGCGCTTTCTGCGGCGCGCACTCTGACCGAAGAACATATTCCGTTCAGAGTTATAGCAAACGGTACGCTTTCAGATCTCGAACGCTATCAGATGATAATCGCACCCGCTCTCGAATATTTCGATAATCCCGAAATCTTAAAATTTATCGACTACGTCAGAAAAGGCGGAACTCTATATATTTCGGAGAAATCCGATAAACGACTTATAAAAGAGTTTTTCGGAGGGGAGATAACGGGCGAAACTTTCGGAGACAGTCCTTTTAATCACGTTTATAAAGGCTACGACGAAGTTCAGGCGTACGTTACGCCTACGGATGCAGAATATAAGGTCTTATTCGGCGAGTTCGACGATAAATACCCGTTGCCCGTAACGTACAAATTGCCCGTAATGGAAGGTTTCAAAGGCGACGTAAAGGCAAAGATCGTTTTACCTTACACCGATCCCGACGATAAACGCCGTTTTGCGTCCATACACTCTAATCCGCCCGAAAAGGTTACGGATCTTCCCGCAATAATCGAGACAAAATACGGGAAGGGTTTAGTTGTTTGGTGCGGCGCGACGGTAGAGAACGACGAACGCGAAAATTTCAAGAGAATATTTACCGCGATCGTAAAGTCACACGTTAAGCCGTTATTTGAACTTAAAACAAGCAAGTACGTCGAGTGTGTCGTTTTTAAGGACGGAAACGATTATTTTCTGAATCTGTTCGATTTGAATTACGCGAACGACGACGCGGTAAGAAACTTTACGATAACCGTACCGGACGGATATGGACTTAAAGAAACTTTAAGCGGAAATAAAATACCCGAAACGGACGGAAAATTCGTCGGCAGTTTTGAAAAATATTTATGGCTTATACTGGTAAGGAGTTAAAAATGGAAGAGAGAAAGTGCGGAAATGCGTCGCAGGTGATTTTTGCAAAAGACGTCTTTATCGACGGTAAATCGTGCGTTTTAGTAAGGAACGGCGCGCTGGAAGTATTGTTCAATAAAGATAATGCGCTTGACGTTTCGTGGGTGACTTTTAAGGGCGTCAATATCTCTTTTTTGAGTAAAAACGGATTAAATGACGGAAGGCGGGAATTCGCAGGTAACTTTGAAGGCGGATTCTTATATACCTGCGGTATGGATAACGTTTCAGGCTGCGTCGAAGGAAAACAGATACACGGTAGTATGCATTATAAAGGGGCAGAAAACGTTTATTCTTATATTGAAAGCGACGCGGTTTACGTCTGCGGCGAGAATCACGAGAGCGCGCTTTTCGGTAAAAATTTAAGACTGAAACGTAAGTATTGTATTACCGAAAATACGCTTACGTTCAGCGACACCGTGGTAAACGACGGTTTTTCGGATACCGAATACGTTTTACTTTATCACGTAAATTACGGTTATCCTTTTTTGGACGAGTGCTTAAAACTCGATATTCCCGCCAAACAAAGCGAACCGCTTACCGAAATTGCAAAAAAGAGAAAGTCCGAGATGTTTAAGATCACTCCGCCGCTTGATATAAACGACGAGGACGTGTATTACCACACGCTTTCGGAAGGAAAAGTAAGACTCTATAATCCCGAAAAGGAAATTGAGGTTTCTATGTTATACGATACTGCGGATTTTCCCGTTACAATAGAGTGGAAGAGTATGACAAGCGGCGATTATGCGCTCGGGATCGAACCGTCCCTTACGAGATTCGACCGTTTTTCAATGCAAACGATAAAACCGAAAGAAAGTAAAAACTACAAGATAAAAATTATTTTTAAATAAAATGGGATAGATATGAAATTATCGGAAAAACTGCTTTTGGAAGGCGAAGGAATTTTAAGACTAAAACCCACTTGGGTACCGAGATCGTTCTGCCGTCCTGGTAAAAGGATCAAACTTCATCCGGATGATTACTACGTTTTGGGGCTTATTAAGGGCGGTATAGACGAAAGGTGGTTTGCTTCGACTACGTGGGCGGAGAACGGACCGGGTACTCCAGTTGACGAAGGGCTTTCTTATTGCGTTTCCGAAGACGGAAACGAAAAGATGCTTTTGCGTGATCTCGTTGACGAACTTCACGAAATCGCGATAGGCGATCTTTGGAATAAATATCATAAGTGGCCCATGTTCTCGAAATTCTTCGATAACGCGGGTCCGTTGCCGCATCATATACATCACCGAGATAAGCACGCCAACAGAGTGGGCGCGGCAGGTAAGCCCGAGATGTACTTTTTTCCGTCGCAGGTGAATAATCACGGCGGGGAGTTTCCATTTACTTTCTTCGGGTTAAATCCCGACTGTAAAAAGGAAGATATTAAAAAATGTCTTATGGATTTTGAAAAAGGAGACAATCATATTCTCGATTATTCGCAGGCGTATAGAATCGAACTCGATACCGGTTGGGACGTTCCTCCCGGAGTGTTGCACGCACCCGCAAGTCTTTGCACTTACGAACCGCAGTTCGCGTCCGACGTTTACGCAATGTATCAGTCTGTTCTGTACGGCGGACATTGCGTTCCCGTCG
>JAFZXG010000103.1 GCA_017616925.1 Clostridia bacterium
TATAGTGCCGGGGATACCCACGACTTTGACTCCGAAATTATCGATCAGGGCTTTCGCTCCGCGGAAAGTACCGTCCCCGCCGATCACGACAAGCCCTTCTATTCCGTACGCCGCGAGTTGTTCGACCGCAAGATGCTGAACTTCTTTATCCAAAAATTCGGGACATCTCGCCGTCTTTAAGAAAGTGCCGCCCTTGTGTATCATATCGGAAACCGAACGCGTGCCGAGACGGGATATTTCGCCTTTGATAAGTCCCGCGTAGCCGCGTTCGACGCCGTAAATGTCCATATTGAAACTCAAAGCGGTACGCACTACCGCACGTATGCAGGCGTTCATGCCCGGCGCGTCTCCACCGCTCGTTAAAACCGCTATTTTTTCCATAGTCGTCTCCCGAACCGCGTTTGCGATCCACAAAATTATTTTAGCATAATAAAAAAAATATATCTACCGTTTTACAGCGAATTTTCGGTTTTATTCTATTTTTTTCTGAAAAAAACTATATCTTTTTCTCTTACGAAAGTGCGAAGTTCGGCAAGCAGACCTTCCGCCTTTCTCACGCAGCACTTGGAATCGTACCTTTTGCCGTCCATAGCGATAATAACGGGTACGTCGCCGGGATAACTCTTCAATACGTCGAGAACCGAATCGAGTACCGATTTCCCGTCCGAAAGTATTATTCCCATGTACTCGGTGTCGCGTTCCGCTCCGTCTTTTCCTTCGTCAACGGCAAGCCGTTCCGCACCGTCGGCTATTATCTGCACGGCGTTGTCCTTTATCTGTATCCTGCCCGAAATTTTAAGCACTTCGCCGTCGTTTAAAACGTCTCTGATTTTATCGTAGATCTTGGGGAAAACCACCACTTCTATACTGCCGTAAAGATCTTCGACCTTAACGAAAGCCATACTCGAACCGCCGCGCGTAGAGAGTTTCTGGACTTCGGTAACGATACCGCCCATAACCACTTTGTCGCCGTCGCTGACGTCCGAAAATTTGCGCTCTTCTTCGTTTTCGTCGTCGCCGATCGATTCTCCGTCGTCTTCGTAAGACTGTATCTTCAGCGTCGAAAACGAAAACTTGGCGAACATCTTCTCGTAATCTGCGAGCGGATGCCCCGAAAGATAGAGTCCGCACACTTCCTTTTCACGCATAAGTTTATCTTTCGACGAAAACTCTGAAATCTTCGGATATTCTATTTTCAGCACCTTTTCTTCCTTTAATAGAGTGTCGAACAGCGAAATCTGAGACGAATTGCCGTTTCGCTTGCTCTCTATCACCCTGTCTAAAAAATCGCCGTAGACCGCAATCATTTGCGACCTGTACGCGCCGAGCCCGTCGAACGCGCCCGCCGATATAAGATTTTCTATCATACGTTTGTTAAAGCCGAAAGTAGCGCAGCGGTTTATAAAATCTTCAAAGGAATAAAACCTGCCGTTCTTTTCGCGTTCTTTTATGATCTCGCCGATGATCCCCGCGCCTATGTTCTTTATCGCGGCGAGACCGTAACGTATTTTGCCGTTCTTTACCGTAAAGTAAACGTCCGATTCGTTGATGTCCGGCGGCAGAACTTCTATGCCTTCTGACTTAGCGTAAGTCGTGTACTTTTTTATATCGTCGATATTTCCTATACGGTTATTTAAAAACGACGTTAAAAATTCGGGTTCGTAATAGGCTTTAAGGTAGGCGGTCTCGTAGGTAACGACCGAATACGCCGCGGCGTGAGACTTATTGAAAGCGTATTTCGCAAAGTCCTTCATCTGCGACCATATCGTTTTCGCGACGTCTTCGGGAACGCCACGCTTTATGCAGCCGTCTATCGCAGCCGATATTTTCCCGTGTTCGTCGGTGGTTTCGGGCTTACCGTAGAGAAATACTTTTTCTTCCTTAGCCATTTCTTCGACTTTCTTTTTACCCATCATACGACGGACGCCGTCGGCTTGTCCCAAGGTGTAACCCGCAAGCACCTGAACTATTCTCATAACTTGTTCCTGATACACGATACAGCCGTAAGTCTGCTCTAATATCGGCTTCAATAAGGGATGTAAAAAAGTGACCTCGTCGGGATTGTGCTTATTGCGGACGAAAGTCGGTATCGAATCCATAGGACCGGGACGGTACAGAGACACCGCCGCGATTATGTCTTCGAGACATGTCGGTTTAAGGTCTTTCAAAAACCGTTTGAACCCCGCGGATTCGAGTTGGAAAACCGCGTCCGTATTCCCTTCGGATATAAGTTCGTAAACTTTGTGATCGTCGTATTTTCTGTCCGAAAAATCTACGGTTACACCGTGATTTTCCTTGACGTACTCTATACAGTCCTTGATATCGGAAAGGTTGCAAAGTCCTAAAAAGTCCATCTTCAGAAAACCGAGATGTTCGAGTTCGACGCCCGTGTACTGACTCGTGATCTCTTCTTCTCCGCCCGATTCGTTTTTGGAAAGCGGCATGTGTTCGTCTAAAACGTCGTGTCCGATTATGACTCCGCAGGCGTGCGTGCTGCTCTGTCTGGGAGTGTCTTCCAGCCGCATGGCGATATCCACCACGCGCTTTATATCGTTATCCGAATTATAAATTTCGACGAGTTCGGGGACGGTGAAACTCGAAGTTTTAAGTCCGTCTTTCTCTTCCTTTGCGGAAGGTTTATAAAACCCGAACACCTTTCGTATCACGTTGGGACGTTTTATCTCCACGCCGCCTACTTTGGACGGTATTAGTTTGGTTATCCTGTCGCAGACCGAATACGGAACTCCGAGTGCCCTGCCGACGTCCTTTATGGCGTTCTTCGCCGCCATAGTGCCGAAAGTAATTATTCTGCACACTCTTTCTTCGCCGTATTTTTTCTTGACGTAATCTATAACTTCTTCTCTTCTGCAATCTTCGAAGTCTATATCGAAATCGGGCGCGGATACGCGCTCCGCGTTTAAAAATCTTTCGAAATACAGGTCGTACTTTAAGGGATCGATATCGGTGATACCTAAAAGGTACGCAATAAGTGAACCCGCGCCGCTGCCGCGTCCCGGGCCTACCGAGATGCCCATTTTTTTTGCGGCGTATATATAATCCCAGACGATAAGGAAATATTCCACGAACTTCTGTTTTTCGATAACGGCGAGTTCGCTCTCTATTCTCTCTCTGATTTCGGGTGTTTCCGCACCGAATTTTTCCTTAACGCCTTTGTCGATGAGTTTTCTTATGAATACGACGGGCTCTTCGCCAGTTTCGGGAATATAGCGCGGGAACATATAATGCCCGTAAACGAATTCGAAATTACACTTTTCGGCTATTTCCAAAGTGTTATGCACCGCTTCCGCGTCTTCGGGGAAAAGCGCAAGCATCTCTTCTTCGCTTTTAAGGTAATAGTCGTCCGAATTGAAACGCATCCTGTCGGGATCGTTATAGTTCGTCCGAGTCTGAACGCATAAAAGTACGTCGTGCGGAAGGGCGTCTTCCTTATCGACGTAGTGCACGTCGTTCGTGACGACGAGTTTGACACCGAACTCTTTGGAGTATTTACGAAGATACTGGTTTACTTCCATCTCTTCTTTGAGTCCGTGATTCTGCATTTCGAGATAGAAGTCGTCCCCGAAAACGTCTTTGAACCACATGATAAGTTCTTCGGCTTTAAAAAAATCGCCGCGAAGTATCGCCTGCGGAATATCGCCCGCCACGCAGGCGGAAAGACAGACGAGTCCTTCGCTGTGTTCCTTTAACGTCTTTAAGTCGATACGCGGTTTATAGTAAAACCCGTCTCTGAACGCTATCGCGTTGAGTTTCGAGATGTTTTTATAACCCTGTTCGTTCTTGACGAGCAGTATAAGATGACGGCGGTCACGTTCGCCGTTATCGGTCGCGTTTTTGCTTTTTACGGTAATATCGTCACAAACGTAGAACTCCGTGCCGAAAATCGCCTTAATTTTCGGCAACCCTTTTTCTTTCGCTTCTTTATTGTAAGCGCAGCAGGCGTCGTAAAACGCGACCGCGCCGTACATATTGCCGTGGTCGGTCATAGCGATAGCGGGCATACCGAGTTTCGCCGCCTTTCTTACCGCGAGCGGAATAGTCGCAAGCCCGTCTAAAAGACTGTATTCCGTATGGAGATGTAAATGCACGAAATCAGCCATGATCGATCTCCGTCTCCTTTGCTATACTTATGATCTTTCTCAATCTGTGATTTAAGCAACTCTTGCTTATATTCAGTCTTTCGGCAAGTTCCGAAAGCGTTTCGTCGGGATTTTCCTTTCTTGAAACGGCGACCGTTTTAAGTTCGGGTTTAAGAAAATCGATCCCCCTTTCCCGTTCTATGATCTCTATCGCGGAAATCTGTTTTTCCACCGCCTCGATCTGTCTGCCGACGTTCCCCAGATCGCAGTTCTTCCGTCTGTTGCTGTCGTTCAAAAGTTCCTTCTTTATGGCTATGTCAGTAAGTTTCAAGACCGACACGGGCGCGGGAAGAAAAGCAAGAAAGTTTTCTATTTCTTCGACGCTTTTTATATAAACCACGAAAGAATCTTTCCTTCTCGTTATCCTGACCGAGATCCCGCTCGTAGAAAGTTTGTCCGCCGACGCCGACGCGGTCTCCGCACGGGAAAACGAAAGTTCCAGATGATAACCCGTTTTAACGCCCTTTTCGGACGGAACGGTGCAACTGCCTGCCGAAACGAACAGCCCCCTGAAAAAAGAACGCAGACAGCAGTCTTTTTCGGCGATCTTCCCGAAAAAGTCGAAGTTGACGGCAAGACCTTCTTCCGTTTCCGAAAATATCTCCAGATCTTCCAGAATATCTATCGCACGGTCGCCGCCTATATATACGGTGAACCTGTCTTTTTTATTCAGTCTGTCTTCCGCAACGGTGATCTCCCGTATCTCGTAGCCGTATAAAGCGTCGAGAAGTCCGCCCACGGTCATCGCGGTTTCTTCGTCGGGAAGTTTTACCAAAAGCCCTATTCCGTCGTCGCCCGAATACAGTGCGCCCGCGCCGCGAAGTATCCCCGCGAGAAAGGCTTTTTTACAATGTGATTCCCTGACGGGCTTGCCGATTATCTCTTTTTTTATACTTTCGCCGAAGTTCATTATCTACCGCCTTTATACGCGGCGAAACGGAACTTCGGAGTCCTGCCGTCGATATTGTCGATCCGATCGAGCGGAAAATCGATCCGTTTAAGCATTTCCCTTGCAAGCGATATTTCGCCCACGCGCGCGGGATAGTGCGCGTCCGAACCTATCAGAAATCTCGCTTCCGTATTTATAACTTTACGCCATTGCTCGTCCGAAAGGTGAGTTTTTTTTGCGTTTATTTCGATATACGTCCCGTAATCCGCCGCAGCCTTCGCCACTTCGACGGGATCCGCGTAAGCGCAGAAACCTACGTGAGTTATCGCGTCCACGGGATTGTTTTTAACGACGTTTACAAGGGCGCGGGTGTTTTCTTTTACAAGTCTATCGGGAACTTTTTCGGCTTTAAATAGCGAAAAGAACTGGTTGGGTATCGCCATAGAAAACATAGTGCCGAATTTATAGAAAATAAACTTATGAACGCCCGCAAGAAAAAAATCGAAACTGTCGTAAAGATCGGCTTTTAAGTCCACCGTGCCGTCCGTTCCCAGCACGTTCGCTTCGACGCCCAAAAGGACTTTTACGCCCGTTTTCTCGGTAGCCTGCGCGCACTCTTTACGCATAAGCGGAAGATTTTTTTTCTTTATTCCGAACGCACCGTGAGAAAACCCGTGATCCGCGATCCCGAGTTCAATAAGCCCCGCGTTCTTCGCCGCGACGGCGTTATCAGAAATAGTACCTTTGCCGTGACTGTAAACGGTGTGCGTATGGTAGTCCGCGCTCAATATCATCTGAATTTACCTAAAGTTTCCACTTCTTCTTCTAAAATTATTCCCGTTTTATCGTAAACCCTATTCTTGACTGTTTCTATAAGATCCTTTACGTCCTGCGCTTTTGCGGTCGGATCGGTCAGAATAAA
>JAFZXG010000104.1 GCA_017616925.1 Clostridia bacterium
ACTTCGTCCGTGGATACCTGATGGAATCTTTCCGCGCTAAATTCTCTGCAGGCGTCCATTAAAACCGAAGTCCCTATCACGTTGGTGGTCAGAAAGACCGACGGATCGTCGATCGACCTGTCGACGTGCGATTCCGCTGCGAAATTCACCACCGCGTCGGGCATTTCGGCGGCGAACACGCCCCTTATCGCGTCCCTGTCGCAGATGTCCGCTTTATAGAACTTGAAATTCGGATTTTCAAGCGCGTTTTTTAAGGTGGCGAGATTACCCGCGTAGGTAAGTTTATCCACGCAGACTATCTTATAGTCGGGGTGTTTTTTCAGCATATAATAGACGAAGTTACCGCCTATAAACCCTGCGCCGCCCGTTACCAGAACCGTTTTTTTCATACTGTTTTTCCTTTTTTTAAGATCTTATTTTACACAAGTCGATAAAAACTCGCCGTCGCCCTTTAATTCGGTCTTTTCCCCCGCGGAAACAAAGAACGAATCGCCCTTAGATAGCGCGATCCCGTCCGCGTCGTACTCGCCTTCGGTAACGGTAACGCAGACGAAACTGTCTTTTTCGCCCACGGTCGCCGAACCTTTTACTTTGTAGGTCGAAAAGTACGGGCAACCGCCCAAAAATCCCTTCCGCGCGGGATCGGGTACTTCGTATTTATCGAGATCGGCAACCGCTTTAGCCTTTTCGATATGCAGTTCCCGTCTGTTCCCCGCCTTATCCACTCTGTCGAAATCGTACACCCTGTATGTTAAGGAACTGTTCTGCTGCACTTCGTAAAGCGTGATCCCCGCGCCTATCGCGTGGATCGTGCCGCTTTCTATAAAATACGTGTCGCCCTTTTTTACCGGAACTTTGTTCAATAAGTCGCATACGCTCTTATTCTCTATCGCGCGGGCGAACTCTTCCTTATCCACGCTTCTATTTAAACCGAGATAAAGATACGCGCCGTCTTCGGCGTCCAGAACATGCCACATCTCCGTCTTGCCGAACTGCCCTTCGTTTTTTAAGGCGTATTCGTCCGACGGGTGCACCTGAACGGATAACGGTTTATCCGCGTCAATCATCTTGATAAGCGTTGGGAAAAACGGGAACGCGGCACAGTTTTCCCCGAAATCTTTTTTCGTACAGACTTCGGAAAGGGTTTTGCCCTTATTTTCGCCGCTGTCTATAATCGTAAGTCCGTCCTTATGGAAAGAGAGTTCCCAGGATTCCGAGATTGTTTCGCCGTCTTTTCCGTACTCGTTATGCAGTTTCGTTCCGCCCCAAAGATAACTCTTGATCGCGGGTTTTAATTTTACTTTCATTTTTACCGTAAAACACCTATACTACCGCGTTTTCTATAAACGCAGTCAGTTTTTCTTTAAGCCCTTCCGACTCTTTTTCCGTCTTGCCGACGGCCGTAATATAGGCTTTGAGTTTGGGTTCGGTGCCGGAAGGTCTGACGATAAGCGAGAACCTTTCGCCCGCAAACGACAGAACGTCGCTCTTCGGCAGTTCGCCTACGCCGCGGCCGTAGTCCAAGACGGAAAGCACCTTTTCCCCAGCTATTTCCCGCCACGGTTCTTTCCTTAACTTCTCGGTAAAAGATCTCATATACTCGAAACCCGACTTGCCTTCGAAAGTTTTAGAAAAAAGCGCGGACGAATAATATCCGAATTTTCCGTAAAGTTCTTCGAGTGCGGAAAGGAAAGTTTTACCCGCTTTTTTATAGTAGGCGAAGGCTTCGACTATTATCATTATCGCCGAGATCGCGTCTTTATCGCGGGCGTGTTTTCCCACGAGATACCCGTAACTCTCTTCCATACCGAAAACGTAGTTGCCGTCTTCCGACTCGTCTATCGTTTCGCCTATATACTTAAAGCCCGTAAGCACGTTCTTTACTTTAACGCCGAAAGATCCCGCCACCTTTTCCGAAAGCCCCGAAGTGACTATCGTCTTTACGATATACGCGTTTTCGGGCAGCGTCCCCCCTTCCTTTTTTACGGAAAGAATAAAGTTTTCCATAAGAACGCCCGTCTCGTTGCCGTTTAAGAGTCTGTACCCCTTCCCGTCCCTTACCGCGACGCCCACTCTGTCCGCGTCGGGATCGGTGGCAAGTACGAGTTCAGCGCCCGAACTTTCCGCGCACTCCACGGCGAGTTTTAACGCCGCGCGTTCTTCGGGATTAGGATAGGGACAGGTCGTAAAATCCCCGTTCGGTTCGCTTTGTTCCTTTACGATGGTATATTTTACGTTCAGCCTTTCGAACAGTTTACGCACGGGAATATTCCCCGTGCCGCAAAGCGGGGTATAGACGACGGTCGGAAGATATTTTTTGTCGTACGGCAGGGAATACTCTTCTATCGCGTCCAGGAAGGCGACGAGAGTCTCTTCGCCCAAGGTCCGTATCAGTTTTAAGTCGGGGATAAACTCGTTAAAGTACCCGTATTTTTCTATGCACTCCGTCACTTCCGCCGCCGCGGAATCGGTCAGTTGACAGCCGTTTTTGTTATATACCTTATATCCGTTATACTCTTTTGGGTTATGGCTTGCGGTTATCACCACGCCGCAGAAAAGAGAATAATATCTCACCGCGAAAGAGAGTACGGGCGTGGGCGTCAAAGTATTGAACAGGTATGCTTTTATTCCCTTAAAGGACATTATTTCGGCGACGAGCAGGGCAAACCTATCGGACATGTGCCTGCTGTCGTAAGCGATCCCCACGCTGTCGCCGCCGTTATTTTTAATATAGTCGGCAAGTCCGAAAGTCGCCCTTCCCACCGAAAAGACGTTCATCCTGTTCGTACCCGCGCCGAGTTTCCCGCGGAGTCCGCCCGTGCCGAAAGAAAGACCCTTATAAAACCTGTCTTCTATCGCCCTTTCGTCGCCTGCGACGGAAATAAGTTCGTTATAGACCGCGCTTTCCTTCGCGGATTTTTTAAGCCACTCTTCGTAAAGAGAAACAACCGACATTTCTTTTCCTTTATTTATATAATTCTACCACAAACCGAGTCCGATCGCAATACCGATAGGTAAATTAACTTATAGACGCGTCTTCGGGCGGTAAAAGCGGTTTTTTCTTTCCGAACTCTATTTCCGAAATAAGCACCGCAACGAAGATCAGCGCAAATCCCGCAAACATGACGACCGAAGTGTGTTCCCTGCCCATAACGAGTGAAAACGCTGTTCCGAACACCGATTCCAGACTCAGGATAAGCGCGGCTTGGGACGGGTGCGTGTAGCGCATGCCCGAAATCTGTGCGAACTGCGCGTAAAGGGTGCAGATAAATGTAAGGAACAGTACCATAAATATCTGCCTTCCGTCCAACGCGTAAACGCCTATCCCCCGCGGAAGATCCGTGATAAGCGATATCGCGGAAAATATCACGCCGACGACGGCAAGTTCTAATATAAGCGTAAGGTAAGTGTCGTCGCCCTTTCTCCCCGCGTTGTCGATAGAGAGAATCTGAAAGGCGAAACACACCGCCGCGGTTATCGTAAGTCCGTATCCCGCCGCCGCGTTCCCGTGCTTTTCTCCGCCGCCCGATAACGCTATCATACTTATACCCGCAAGGCATAAAAGCGCGGCAACGATATGTTTCGCTTTCGGTCTCGACTTATATATCATCCACAAAAAGAAGGGGATCATTATGTTATAGGTGGAAGTCAAAAAGGCGTTCTCGCCCGGAGTGGTGTTTTTCAGTCCGTAAGTCTGCGTAAGATACGCAAGGGTAAGTATTACGCCCAGAATAAGCCCGCGTTTAAGCGTCCCCTTGTTCATGTTCTTGAATCGCTTTACGAAAATAAGCGAAAGCAGTCCCGCCGAAAGTAAAAACCTTACGCCGATGACGTAGTACATCGAGACCGTTTCGATAACGTCCTGCAGGAAGGTAAAAGAAACGCCCCACGCCATCGTCGCGGAGAGAAGAAGAAGTTGTCCGAATAAGTTAAGTCTTTTTTCTTTAAGCATACGAAACCTTTATAACAGAAACAATTATACTAAACCGCGGGAAAAAACACAAGCGGGAAAGGGGATAAAAATAAAAATTACCGCGGACGGAAAGTCCGCGGTAAAAATCGGTCGTTTTACCCTAAACTATTCTTCTTCGTCTTCTTCGGGAAGATCGACGTTGTGGTACACGTCGCTTACGTCGTCGAGATCTTCCAAAGCGTCTATTAATCTTTGGAACTTGGCGAGTTCTTCGCCTTCTAACTTTATCTTGTTCTGCGGGACCATACGGATCTCCGCTTCGAAAAAGTTAAGTCCCTTTTCTTCGAGATATTTTCTGACCGACGAGAACGCGGCTACCGAAGTATTGACTATAAACGCGTCGTCTTCGGTGATTATATCGTCCGCACCCGCTTCTAAGGCGTATTCCATAAGTTTGTCTTCGGATAGGTCCGGAGTTCTCTCTACGGCGATTATGCCCATCGTGGTAAAGGTGAACGAAACGCAACCCGCGTTACCGAGATTGCCGCCGTGCTTTCTCATTACCGTTCTGACGAAATCGACCGTGCGGTTTTTATTGTCGGTAAGCGCCTTTATTATGACCGCACTGCCCGCCGGACCGTATCCTTCGTACGTTAATTCTTCGTAGGTAGCGTTGGAAAGTTCGCCCGCCGCCTTCGCTATACAGCGTTTGATGTTATCGTTGGGCATATTCACGGCTTTCGCTTTCGCGATCGCGTCCGCTAACTTACTGTTGGTGTTGGGATCGGGGTTGGATTTCGCGGCGACTGCTATTTCTCTTCCCACTTTGGTGAAGATCCTGCCCTTGATGGCGTCCGTCTTTGCTTTTTTTACGGCGATATTCGCCGCGTGGCTATGTCCTGACATACTCTTTTCTCCTTTTTTCTTATTTATTTAACTCGTACATAATAATACTCGCGGAAACCGCGGCGTTCAAACTTTCCACACCGTTTTGCATGGGAATAGATATTATTTCCTGCCCCGCGGCTTTCACTTCTTTCGAAACCCCGTGCCCTTCGTTTCCGACCGCGATACAATGCGCGGGGGCAATTTTCACGGATCTTATATCCTTTCCGTCCATATCGGCAACCAGAATCGGAACTTTTACTTTCGCTAACAGTTCTTCTCTCTTCCCCGAAAAGACTTTTACGCGGAATATACCGCCCATACTCGCCCGAACTGATTTAGCGGAATACGCGTCCGCTCCGTCCGCGATAAAGACCGTGCCGTATCCGAAAGCCGCCGCGCTCCTTATTATCGCGCCTACGTTCGCGGGATCGGACACTCCGTCCAAAAACACGCTTTTACAGTCCGTATCCGTTTCCGAAAACTTCGGTATATGGCAGACCGCAAGAACGCCCTGCGGGGTTTTATCGTCGGTTATCGCGTCAAAAACGCCGTCCGTAACGGTTTCAAAGGGCAGAATACAGTTTCCGAAAAGTTCTTTTCCCCTTTCGGTGAAGATAAGATCGCGGACCTTTATTCCGCAACTTACCGCTTCTTTTACGGATTTTACCCCTTCGACGAGAAAAAGCCCCGTTTCGTCTCTGTACTTTTTAAGGGAAAGCGACTTTATCTCTTTTATAAGGGAATTCTGCCTTGAAGTTATCATATACGGAAACAAAGCCTACTTATCGTAGGCTTTGCGGTTTACTTTGCTAAACTTTCTTTCGCCTTTCCGCAGAGTACCGCGAAAGCGGGCGCGTCCGAAACGGCGATATCGGCAAGCACCTTTCTGTTTAGGGTGATACCCGCCTTTTTAAGTCCGTAAACGAACTTGCTGTAAGAAATATCGTTGATCCTGCAAGCCGCGTTGATCCTTGCGATCCACAAAGATCTGAAATCGCGCTTTTTCGCTTTTCTTCCGATGTACGAGTACATACCCGCCTTCATGACGGCTTCTCTCGCTACTCTGTATCTTTTACTTCTTCCGCCGAAGTATCCTTTGGCGAGTTTTAATATTTTTCTACGCTTTTTAACGGCGTTTACCGCTCTTTTAATACGCATTTTTATACCCTCCCTTTATTCTCACTTGTTGTAAATAAGCGTCTTAACGGTCTTTGCCTGCGTCTCGTCAACGTACGCACCGGCGCAAAGATTGTTCTTTCTCTTTCTGTCTTTCTTGGTAAGAATATGGTTCTTGCCGGAGCAAGCCCTTTTTATCTTGCCGGTTGCGGTTACTTTAAAACGTTTCTTCGCCGCGCTTTTCGTCTTCATTTTAGGCATCGTAATTAACCTCCAAAGTTGTATTTATTAAAGTCACGCTTTTATCGGGGCAAGCATCATAAAGACGTTCCTGCCCTCCGTAAGCGGTTTCTTTTCCATTTGTCCGTAATCTTTCACTATCTCGAAGAACTTCGCCATTACCGTCGCCGCGAGTTCGGGGTGTGCCATCTGACGCCCGCGCATCCTTATCGCGACTTTCACCTTGTTGCCCGCGGTAAGAAATTTCTGCGCCTGTTTCGCCTTTACGTTGAGATCTCCCACGTCTATCGTGCAGGAAAGCCAGACTTCCTTTATTTCTACGATTTTCTGATTCTTCTTCTGTTCCTTGGCTTTCTTACTGAGTTCGAACAGGTACTTCCCGTAATTCATAAGTTTGCATACGGGCGGATTCGCCGTCGGCGAAATTTTTACGAGATCGAGTTCTTCTTCCTCGGCTTTGGCGAGAGCCTCTCTCGCGGACACGATCCCGAGTTGCTCCCCGTCTTTACCTATAAGCCTTACTTCTCTGTCGCGAATTTCTTCGTTGATCTGATGTTCTTTTTTTATAGTTTTGTACCTCGCAGTTTTTTTGCCGTTTAGGCGGCGCGCAATAAAAAAAGGTCGCTCGCAAAAGCAACCCTGAACGCATTACGCCGCTATATAAGCGGTTCGTTTCGTCTATGTGCCGAACGGATCTTTCCGTCGGCGAGAAGGGTAACTTCTGCTTTAAGCAAAAGTATAATACTCTATTTCGCGGGATTTGTCAAACGTTTTTTAAAAATTTTTCTGTTCGCCCTTAATTTGCCGCGGAAAATATAAATTGACTTTTTATTTATATAAGGTATATAATCTAAACTATGAAGTACGTTGTGATTACTGGTGCGTACGGCGGCATGGGATACGAAGTAACCAAAACCCTGTCAGAAAACGGATTTACCGTGTTCGCACTCGATAAAAAAGTAAAAGAACCCGAACCGAATATCGTTCCGATAGAGACCGACCTAAAAGAAACGGAAAGTATCGACCGCGCTTTCAATAAGGTAAAGGAATATACGGAAGATCTTTACGCCGTAGTGCATTTCGCGGGGATATACCGACTCGATTCTCTAGTCGAGATGAGTGAAGAACGGTTTACCGAGATCTTTAACGTGAACCTGTTCGGCGTTTATAGGGTGAACAAGGCGTTTTTACCGCTCCTTAAAAAGAAGAGCCGAATAATCGTTACGACGAGCGAACTCGCGCCCACAGACCCCCTGCCCTTTACGGGAATATACGCGATAACGAAATCCGCACTCGAAAAGTACGCCTTTTCTCTCCGTATGGAATTACAACTTTTGGATATTTCCGTTTCGGTGATCCGTCCCGGCGCGGTAAAAACGGGGCTTTTGTCGGTTTCGACCAAGGAACTCGAAAACTTCTGCAAGAACACGAAAACCTATACATATAACGCCGAAAAATTCAGAAAGATCGTTGAAAAGATAGAAGCGAAGAACGTTTCGCCCGAAAAGATAGCGAAAAAGACGTTACGCGCACTCACTTCGCGCCGTCCGAAATACGTTTACAACGTCAACAGAAATCCGCTTTTAAGGCTACTGAATATCCTGCCTAAAAAATGGCAGACCAAAATTATCGGCAAAATCCTTAAAAACGACAAAAAAACCGTTGACAACGGCACCGAAAACGAGTAAACTAAACTCGTAAACCGAATACGTCCGGTAGGTAAGGCTACCATAGGGATACGGACTGCTGCCGCGGAAAAGTGGAGACACTTTGCCGAGGGTTTAACAGACGGCGTCGAAAACAAGGCGCAGTTCAACGCAGTTACACAGCCCTACGGTGCTAAAGCCAGAATGGTTGCTGATTCTTTTGCATAAAAAAGAATTTTTCGTCTTTCCTGCCGAGTTCTTACGGCGGGATTTTTACTTTTTAAGGGGGTGCATTATGAACGAAGAGTTGGAAATTACGTTTGAAAAACTCTCGAGCCTTTTCGAGAATAAAAAATTCGCGGATCTTCGTATTGCGGTTCTCGATATGGAACCAGCCGATATCGCTCTTTTTATGGAAGAAAAATTAGACGATAAAGAACAGTTGAAATTTTTCAGACTTCTTCCCAAAGAACTCGCGTCGGACGTTTTCGTCGAAATAGACACCGATACGCAGGAGTATCTCATCAGGGCGTTCACCGATAAGGAACTTAAAGCCGTCGTGGACGATATGTTTCTCGACGACGCCGTCGATATCATCGAAGAAATGCCTGCGAACGTAGTAAAAAGAATACTTAAAAACTCCGATCCCGAAAACAGAAAACAGATAAACGAATTATTGGAGTACCCCGACGATTCGGCGGGTTCAATAATGACCACCGAATACGTATCTCTCGCCGAAAACCTTACCGTCGCCGAGGCGTTCGAGAAGATAAGAAAGACGGGACTTAATAAGGAAACGATCTACACCTGCTACGTTACGGATAAAAAGAGAAAACTGCGCGGCGTCGTAACGGTGAAAACCCTGCTCCTTGCGGACAAGGAAAGTCTGATCAAAGACATAATGGATACCAACATCATTACCGTAGAAACTTTGGAAGATAAAGAAGCGGTGGCGATGAAATTCTCCAAATACGACTTTCTCGCACTCCCCGTCGTCGATAAAGAAGGGTGTCTCGTCGGTATCGTGACCGTTGACGACGCGGTCGACGTTATTCAGGACGAAGCAACCGAAGATATTCAGAAGATGGCGGCTATCCTTCCTACCGAAAAGGAATACTTAAAACAAAGCGTGTTCGACATCTGGAAAAACAGGATACCGTGGCTATTACTGCTTATGGTCTCCGCCACCTTTACGGGACTTATACTCAACACTTACGAAGCGTCATTAAATATGATAAGTCCGGTTCTGTTCGCATGTATCCCCATGCTAATGGACACGGGCGGGAACGCGGGCGGTCAGGCGTCCGTTACGGTGATCCGTTCGCTTGCCTTGGGCGACGTAGAGTTTAAAGATATCTTCAAAGTTTTATGGAAAGAACTGAGAGTTTCGATCCTTCTCGCGATCTCACTCGGCGCGGTGTGTTTCGGAAAACTGATGCTTTTAGACAACCTGCTGTTCGGTTATAAAGATTACACCGCGATAAGATGTCTCGTCGTTTCGATCTCGCTCGCGGTAACGGTAATTATGGCAAAACTCGTCGGTTGTATTCTCCCGCTGTTCGCGAAGAAAATAAAGTTGGACCCCGCGGTCGTTGCAAGCCCGTTTATTACCACGATAGTTGACGCTTTATCACTTCTTATATACTGCTCGATAGCAATGGCGATTTTAGCGTAAGGGATCAGTTTTTGTGTTTTTATAAGCGTTGATTTAGCAAAACTTTAAGCGAAAAAGAGAGAGACGAAACGTCTCTCTCTTTTTGTTCTATACGATCAATTATAAACTTTTCGGAAAACCGGAAACCGCTACTTTCTTCGCAAGTCCTTCTTTGACGAGTTTCGCGTCGTTCATATACTTAAGCCCTTTGGCGTAATCCTGCGTAGCGGCGTTTTCGTTGATGGCAAAAGCGTAATTTTCCATAGCCGCGGCGATTAAAGTAAGAACGTATTTCGCTCTGCGCGCGTTGTTTATACGGTACATTAAGGGCGTGCTGCCGTCCGCCTTGGACTTGGAAACGTCCTGCACCTTATACTTCGTGCCGATATAGGTCTTGGGATCGAGTGCGAGATAAACGCAAAGCGTCTTACCTTTCACCTTGATCTTTACGACTTTGTTCCTGCCGATATTGAACGTTTCGTATTTCCAACTGATACGATCGGAGATCTTTTTGCCCTTACCCTTATAAGAAAGTATGGCGTTCTTTATCGAAGAATAATAAGCCTTGGTCTCGTCTTTCGTCTGCATAAGTTTGCCGGTGAAACTTCTGTCGTAACCCATCGCAGTCTTTCCTGCGGGCGCTGCCGCTGCGGCGACTTCCGCCGCAGGTTCTTCGGCTATCGCTTCTTCCGCTGCCGCTTCTTCCGCGACCGCCGCGGGTTCTTCCTTCTCTTCTTCTTTAACTTCTTCCGCTGCGGACTCTTCGACCGCGACTTCTTCTGCTATCGCTTCGGCAGGTTCTTCGGCAGCGACTTCTTCTTCACCGCCAGCGGCTGCGTAAGCCTTCGCTTTCTTATTCATAGCGATTATAGCGTAGATGCCGAGTGCAATGAATACGACGACGTAAACGATAAAGCCGATTATCCACGCGGTAGGATTGATACCCGAATCTCCGTTGACTTCGAGTTGTACTCCGAACAAGGCGTTAAGAGCGATAAGTCCGACGTAGCCTATGATAAGAGAAATAACGGGGACGAGTATCGCGGAAAGCGCGACTCCGAAGATCTTGCGGATGGTCTTCTTCTGTAAATTGCCCGCACTCCTATTTACTTCTCTGAAGTATTTGAACGCCGAGAACGACACGAACGCGAATCCCAAAGAGAATAACGCGCACTGCAACACCATACCGCAGTAGATCGAGAAATGCTGTTTGATGCCGAGATTATCGACGAACCACTGCTGTACCGTATCGGAAAACGCCTTGCCTTCCGAACCGTGTTTCACGATCATAAAGACAAGCGCGGCTACGAATCCCGCAAACGCAAGCGCGAACAGGATCGTAAGGATCAAAAAGACTATCTTCCCCGCTTTACCGGGGGCTTTTGCTTTCTTTTCAGAATTACTCATTTTTTCTTCCTTCCTTTTATGTTTACGCACGATATATACCGAGCGTTTTGTTTATTATAGCACACTTTATTTTAAATAGCAATAGGTTGTAAACCACTTTTTTACAAAAAAAGCGTTAAAAATCACTTTTTTGATACCGACTTCGGCGAATCAACGCTTGATAGCCGCGTTTTCAGACGCACTTCCCCCGAAAAATCGAATTTTGCGGTCTTACACAATATTCTATTCCGTAATATTCGGGAACTTGACCGCATTACGAAAATTTACACTCTCGCACGCTCGTTCGGGGGCGTGATTATTAGGAAATTTATACTCCGCTATACAGTTCTATCGCCTTTTCGACTTCCCCGTCGAAAGTTATTTTTCCCTTATCCAGAACTATACACCTGTCGCAAAGACGGCGGATCGTATCCATATTATGACTGACGTACAATATCGTCCTGCCTTCTTCGCGGGACACGTCCCCCATTTTACCGAGACACTTTTTCTGGAACGCAGAATCGCCGACCGCCAGAACTTCGTCCATTATCATAATTTCGGAATCGAGATGAGCCGCCACCGAAAACGCCAACTTTACGTACATGCCCGAAGAATAACGTTTCGCAGGCGTGTCTATGAAACGTTCTATTTCAGAAAACTCTATGATTTTGTCTATTTTCCCGTTTACTTCGGCTTTGGTCATACCGAGTATCGCACCGTTTAAGTATATATTCTCTCTGCCCGTCAGTTCGCCGTGAAATCCCGTGCCGACTTCCAACATACTCGACACTCTGCCGTTTATACCTATAGCACCCGCCGTAGGCGAAGTGATACGCGATATAAGTTTTAAAAGCGTTGACTTGCCCGCGCCGTTTTTGCCGATTATCCCCAGCCTTTCTCCCTTATACACGGTAAGGTTTATATCGTCGAGTGCGGTAAATTTTTCGTTTTTCCGATAGTTTTCGGAGCCGACTTTGGTGTTCGGGTCTTCCTTTTTGCGGATCCTCGCCCAAAGACTCTGCACGTCTCTTTGCAAAGTCCCCCCGCTTATCACTCCGAGTCTGTATTCCTTTTTTAAACCCTGTATCCGTACGGCAACTTCTCTTTCCATTTTATATCTTATCCATAAAGTTCTTTTCGGTCTTGTTGAATATAACGACGCCGAAAAACGCCGTCAGCACGGTTACCGCGAAACTTATTCCCAAATATAACCACGACGTCGTGCCCACGCCGAGCCATCCCGCCCGCATAAACTCTATAACCGG
Organism: Clostridia bacterium; assembly: GCA_017616925.1. Classification (GTDB taxonomy): domain Bacteria; phylum Bacillota; class Clostridia; order Christensenellales; family Borkfalkiaceae; genus UBA1259. The sequence goes on from JAFZXG010000104.1 coordinate 12,109, forward strand.
CGTTACGGGATTGAGCATTATAACGGTTTTAAGCGTCGTATTTTCTATCGACGACACGGAATACACCACGGCGGACAGATACATCCAAAGCTGCGTGCCGAAACCGACCAAAACCTGCAGATCCCTGTACTTTACCGTGAGCGACGAAATTATTATTCCCACGCCCGTACCCAAAATTCCGAGTTCTGCAATCAGCACGGGTGTTAAAAGCGCGTAAAGCGTTACGTTCGCGCCCGCACCCGTAAAAACGAAACAAAGATCTATTATCACAAACATTATAAACTGTATAAGGAAATTGAAAAAGCAGGTTATAACCGTCGATACGGGCGTTATTATTCGCGGGAAATACACCCTGCCGAACAGTCTTGCATTGTCGTGGAAAGTCGTTGACGCGTGCACCAGACTCGTCGAAAAGAACATCCAGGGCACGTTTCCCGCAAGATAGAATAAAAACTGCGGCACTCCGTCGGTCGAAAGTTTTGCGATCATACCGAAAACTACGGTAAACACAAAGGTAGTCAGCAGCGGTTGGATTATAAACCACAGCGGACCTAAGATCGTTTGCTTATATTTTGTTTTGAAGTCCCTTTGCACGAAAAGCCATACAAGGTCTTTATACTTCGCCGTTTCTTTTAGGTTTAACTTAAACGGGTTGCTTTTCGCGGTTATTAAGGTGTCGAATTTTTCTTTCATTTATTAAGTCCGAGATCCGTAAGCAATTTGGTTACGGACGAAATATTTTCTTTGGATTGCGACATGGTAATTTTTATTCTTTCTTTATTTCTCTTTTTTACCGCCTTTCTGTCTTTCCCGAACAATTTGACAAATATCCTGTGAATATAACAAAAGGGCAATAAGATCTTGTGCTTTACAAGCGAAGGATATATGTTACGCATAACCTTATACGGCGGAAAAGCGATCCTTAAAAGATATCTCCTTTTCCCTTTGCTTGTTGCAGCGCCCACGGCGCT
>JAFZXG010000105.1 GCA_017616925.1 Clostridia bacterium
ATATTAAGCAGGTACGCCGCGAACTCTTCTTCGGGATCGTCCTTTATCGCGGAAACGACGGCTTTTTCCCCGTTTTTTGCCGCGATTATCGCTTCCACGAGAAAATCCGAAACGGGAACGCCCGATCGGACGTGTTCTCTTAAAGCCGAAACGAGTTCCGCCGCCGAAAAATCTTTATAATACGCGTTCGGCGTCTTCCCGTCGAGTTCCGACAGCGGTTCGTCGCCGAATTTTCCGTACATTACGGGTATTTCGTTTTCGATCTCTTCGGGCTTTATTTTACCCACGTTTTTATAGACGTAGCCGCTTATATACTTGTCGAATAACTTATCGAGATCAACTATCTTTATCATCTTTTATTCCCTCTTTGCCGTCGTAGATCGCTTTCAGTTCGAGAAGGCGTTCTTTCTTCACGCAGAATATTCGGCTGACTACGTTTATTTCCGATACGTTTTTATAACCGCAGTTTAAGGTTATGAGCGCGGCGATCTCTTCGGGCTGTAAAACGTTGCCTTTCGATAAGCCGCCGAATTTTTTATAGACCGCGTTCGCGCAGAAAGCAAGTTTTTCGGGATTCTTTAAGCCTATGAACGCCAGTCGCGAAACGGCGTGCGCGTAGCCCGAAACGTACACGACGCCGTCCGGATTTTTCTCGAAAACGAGTTTGCCCGGTCTTATTCTCTCGTAAACGTTACCGCCTACCGCGCCGAAACTTTCCCTTCTGCCGTCAAGGATCAGATTATATATCATATACCTTTTGAGTTCGACGGAAATTTCGGGGATCATAAGTAATTCCAAAACCGTCTTTTCGACGGACGGCGTTAAAGAACACATCAAAAAATACGCCGCGAGTTTATTCATCTGTCCGTCGCCGGAATAAAGCATATACCTGACGATCTGCCTGTTGTCCTTCTTCTTCATAAAGGTTTTGACGGACTCTTGGTCTTCGACCATCGCTTTCAGTTTTTTCTTGTACGCGCGCGCGATCTTCTGGGGCATTTCACGCGTGTACATAAGCGGCAGAAGTTTTTCCGCACTCTTGTCGCCACGCACTAATTTCCCGACGAGATCGAGATAATAGTTCACCGACGGATCGTCCGGAACGATCCTTAACGCCTTGGAGAGTATCTCCTCCGCTTTTTCGTAAAACCCGAGATTTACAAGCGACAGCCCGTAAAAGAAAAGTATATTAACGTCGTAAGGTCTTTCGGTATAGATAAACTCGAAACACTCTTTTGCGGTCGCGTGGTCGCTCTGTTCTACGGCGCAGGTGGCTATCTTGTAGTATTCTTCGGGATCACCCGTTCTGCTACCTAACGCGCGTTCGTAATAATATGCGCTCTTATCGCGGTTCCCTTTGATATTATATACGGTCGAAAGGTTGCAGTACGCCGTGACGTTGTCGCCGTGGGCAAACAGCGAATATTTACACATCTCTATCGCTTCGTCGTCTTTCTCGTCCAGAAAGAACGCCGTCTGCGCGTCTCCGCACACGTTCTCGTCCATTTTGGAAAGGGGTATCGCCTTGTAAAGTTTATACGCCAACGCATAATTGCCGGACGAAAGCGAACTTTTGGCGCGCTTTATTTCTTCGGTGTAATCGGCGCGATCTTCGGGATACACGATCTTGATGTCGGGCTTGGGCGGAAAATTTTCCGCGAGAAAATCTATTATATCGTCGTCAAGCCCGTCGCGCGAAATAAAACCGTCTTCCGCGACTTTGGCCTGAAAATAAAAGCCCGCCATCCAGATATTGTCGAGATAGAAAAAGTTGATGCCGAGTTCTTCGTAGGCAACCGACGCTTTCCCTTTCGGCGCGACGTCCAGAAACTTAAACCAGAAACGATTTGAACAGTCGTAAAGTCCCATATCGGCGTAAACGTCCGCTATTTCCGAGATCACGCGATAGTCCGCGGGATTCTTTTCGAAAAGAGAAAAGAGAAAACCAAGCGAACCCGCGTAATCCCCGTCGTCCGCCCTTTTCTCCGCCAGATACAACAGCGTGTCCTGATCTCTTTCAAATTTAAGTAGTCTTCCGTTTTCCATTTTTTAGAAATAGTTTATCGCAATCTTCGCGTAAAAATAAGTATTTTTTATCGCAGAACTGACAATCGACTTCTATTTTGCCGTCCTCGTCGAGTATTCTGTCCGTTTCCGCCTTGCCGAGCGATCTTAATACCGCGCCTATTCTCGCCCTGCTGCAAAGACATTTGTATTCGGGGAAAAGCGTTTCGCCTTCGACCGACGGGAAAAATCTTTGTCTTACGCTCTCGATACCGCCCTTTTCTATGATAGTCGAAACGTTCGCGAGTTCTTTCATTATTCCTTCGGCTTTCGCGATCGAATCTTCGCTCGCAAGCGGCAACGCCTGTAAAACGACGCCGCCCGCGCCGACGCATTTTCCGTTTTTACCGATTTTGACGCCGAGCGCCATAGCCGTCGGTATCTGCTCGCTCGACGCGTAATAGTAAGCGAAATCTTCGGCGATCTCGCCGCTGACTAATTCGGAACTTCCCGAATACGGTTCTTTTAAGCCCATACTTTTTACGACGGTAAGTCTGCCCGTCTTTCCCACGCAACCGCCTACGTCGAGTTTCCCGTCGGATCTTAAAGGAAGGTCGGCGCGCGGGTTCTCTATGCTGCCCCGTATTTTAAGGTCCTTGTTTCCGCATACGGTTATCTTTCCGCCTACGCCGTTCCCCGCGATAGTTACCGAAAGGTTGTCCTTTTCGTTTTTAAGCCCGCTCGCCATAAACGCGCACGCGGTAAGCGTCCTGCCGAGCGCGGCGGCGGAAAGCGGCGACAAACCGTGATACTTTATCGCTTTGTTCACGATATCGGTCGTATCAAGTACAGAAAGACTCATTTCGTCGTTAAAGACGAGAGCCTTGAAGAGTTTACCCAACCTTGTTTACCCCCGAATCCCGTTCTAAAGGCAATTCGTCCGTTTCACCCTTATAAAGCAATTTTAAGAGTACGGGCGATAAAAGCGACGACGCGAGAACGAGAAACACGGTTATCGCAAGATACTTTCCGTCGATAAGTCCGCTTTCCACACCCTTCTGCGTAACGACGAGCGCGACTTCGCCGCGGGTTATCATACCGATACCGATACGCGCGCTGTCCTTAAACGAAAATCCGAACAGTTTGGATATACCGCCGCAACCTATTATCTTCATTAAAACGGCAACGACGACGAAAGAGAGTGCGAACCAGATCACTTCGGGCGAAAAATTATCAAAGGAAGTGCCTATCCCTATCCGCGCGAAGAATATGGGCGCGAACATAAGGTAAGAACTTATCGACACCCTTCTGTCAACGTACTGCGCCGACTCGTGATTCGTGGATAGCATTACGCCCGCGATAAACGCGCCCGTAATGTCCGCGACGCCGAATACTTTTTCGGCGACGAAGGAATATAAAAGACAAGTGGCTATCGAGAATATAGGTATTCTTCTCGTGTGCGGCGATCTGGCTTCTATAAAGTGGAACAGTCTCGAAAGTCCGAACCCGCCGCCTATCGCCAAGGCGAAGAAAGCGAGTATCCAGAGTACCGAGATCACGATATTGCCGTCGGGATTTATAAACGCCGTTACGGGAGACGCGGTGGCGTTGCCCGAAAGATTCAAAACGACGGTAAGCACTAAAATTCCGAGTATATCGTCAATAAGAGCGGCGGATAAGACTATCATACCGACTTTGGTCTGCAACCTGCCGAGTTCCCTTAAAACTTCGACCGTGATACCGACCGAAGTCGCCGTCATTATGACGCCTATAAACAGCCACGTGTGTATGTTTCCGTCGGGTAAAAAGAGTTTGCCGAGCAGCGTTCCCGCGCCGAGCGGAAGCAGAACGCCGCCCATCGCTACCGAAAACGCGACCAGCCCTACGTGTTTTAACTCTTTTATCCTTGCTTCGAGTCCGGCGGAGAACATTACGAAGATAACGCCGATCTTGGCGAAAACTTCGAGATAAGAGTTATCGCGTAAAGGGAACAGTTCGGTGCTGAAAAAGTTTCCCCAGATCGCAGGACCTATCAGTATTCCCGCGACGATAAACCCGAACACCTGCGGAAGCCCCAGCCTTCTCGC
>JAFZXG010000106.1 GCA_017616925.1 Clostridia bacterium
GATAAAATAGGTGTCTTCGTCTTTACGTCCGAAAACCCCCGCGAACTTATACCCTTTTGGCATTTCGTAAGCGTGTAAGAGTCCGAACGGTTCTACCGAAATGGTCATAAGATATACTTTGTCGGCGATGGGCTTCTGAATAAACCCGTCGGCGTAAAAAGTCGTTCCCGCGACGAGAACGTCGCGCTTCTGGTCGTACATTAAACTGTAGATCTGCTGTCCGTGCAATATATCGACGATCGATTCCGCCTTGTCATTTAAGGAATCGTACTTAACTACGACCGAACCGTGCATACCGTTTCTACGCGAACAGGCGTAGAAGATATTTCTTCCGTCGCACGCACCGCAGGTAAGCCGAAGCGCCGTCGGCGGTTCTATAACGACTCTGGGGTTATCGGGGAAATTAATAGTCTTGCCGTGAGTGTATTCGGTAAGCGCACCCGTGGTGTAACCCGCCATATACGCTGTACCGTTTAAAGACCACGCCATCAGGACTTCGCCTTCGTTGGGTGCGGCGCGGCCTGCGTCGATACCCTTTCCCGTAACGGTATCCGCAAGCCAGAATCTTTGCGTGATAAATGGCGTACCCAAAAGCGTTTTTTCGTCGATCCTTATACAAGTGTCGGTAAGCCCCGCGGAATCGGCTTTTATTTCTTTATATAACAACCGTTTTCCGTTCGCGTCGAAAATAAAGAGTTCCGCGTACATATTGACGGCGAGAATATTGCCGTCTTCGGTCGTCTCGAACACGTTCATCTGCGCGTGCGGAACGGTGAAAATCTCGGTTAAAATATTGTTTTTTATATCCCACTTATAGACTTTCGTCACGCCTCTATCCGAAAATACCCGCGTGCCGAAAGCGGTTTTACCGTCGCTACTAAAAAAGCAAATATTATCGTCGCCGCAGAACGCGCCTTTATAAAAATTGCCCGTTCTGCCGTCCAGCCAGCCCAAAGATCCGTAATAGACTCTGCCGTATTCGTCGAAAATAAACTTTCGGTAGAGCGGTCTTTTTACGTCCGCGTATTTAATAAGGGTATCGGCTTTCGGATCCCACCTGACGTGGATAAAACTCGGCGTGTCTTCGCCGTAAACGTAAAAAGTCTGCGTCTGCGTGCCGTCGCCGTTCGGGAAACCTTCGTAGCAATAAAAGCCTTCGTCCGTGTAAAACAGTTTGGTCTTTTTGGTGTTAATATCGAAAGAAACCGAACACATCCCCTTTCCCGCGACCGCGCCGGAATACAGGATCTTGCCCGTATTTTCGTCGAAATTCATACCCGCGAAAACGGGAGTATAGGGCGCGCCCGTAGGATAGCGACGATACTCGCCCGTCTCGATATTTATCGAACTTATCTCGGATAATCTGCTCGTTAAAAACACGGTGTCGTTACCGACGTAAGCCGCCGCGTAATAACACATATCGGGATCGGGGCGACCTATCTTTTCGGGCGAAAATTCTATGATCTTATATTGCCCGTCCGAAGTAATAACGAGTCCCATAGGTCCCGAAACGTTGTTTACGGACGATATCCAGTACCTACTTTTGCCTTCTTTATTCTTTCCGCAAGGCAGAAGGTTATTGTTTACAAAAGGGTTTCTCGTTTTCGGTACGGGCAGAATTTTTTTTGCGATTTCAGTTTTCATAACCGTAATTAAAGTAATACTTCTTTGTTCGTTCCGAAGAATATATCCTTTTCTTCGGAAAGTTTTTTAAGTGCGTTTTCGAATTTAACGGTATCGACGTAGCCCGCGTCGATCTCGTAACTGTGTCCCCAGATATACAGGATCTGAGGTTTTCGGGGTTTAAGGGCTATAAATCTATCTATTACTTCGTAAAGGCAGTCTTCGATCCAGTAAACCGTGGGGTTAAACCTAAAAAGGTCTGACTGCAAGTCGAAAGAATACGTACTCGTTATCGTTCTGGCGTACTTTACGCCCGTTTTGTTTTTTATGATTTCAGCAACTCTTTCGTCGTTATTCACGCCGCCGTTGGGGTAAGCGAGTCCCTTCACTTCGTAGCCGACGAGAGAACTTAAAACTTCCCTGTCCTTTTCTACCTGCCAGACCACCGTGTCTTCGTCCGCGGTTATCAGATCCGCGTGAGTCAAGGTATGCGCCGCGACTTCGTGCCCCCGATAAACGTCGGCGACTTTACGGGGAACGATCTTATTATGTAAAACCCGCCGACCGTTTCTTACCAAACGGTTTTTTAAGCCCAAAAGCGAAGAATTAAGGTTGAAAGTCGCCTTTATTCCGTATTTATTCAAAAGTTTTATTAAAGCAATATCCTGCGTGACGCCGTCGTCGAAAGAGAAGGTTACCGCCTTAATTTTTCCGTTCCACATAGTCTATTTTACAGTATTTTTTGCCGTTTCGTGCAAATTTTCGGTCAAAAATCCGAAATAATTTTATTTTACCCGCTGCCGCAGATCTGCGACAGCGGGTAAAAGCCTTTTTTCCTACTCTGCAGTCAAGCATTTCGCCCTATGAAGTTTCCTACGGTTACGGAGTAACTACGACTTCGTCTAAAACGCTCGCTTTAACTACTCTTATGTTAGCGACGTAGGTATCTACGGCGTTGGACATTATAGCGTTAATGTAATCGCCGGTGATATTTTCGATCTTGAACGCAATGGTGATCCATTGATTCTTTGCTGCGGCGACCGAATTATATTCTCCGTCTACCACGTAGAACGCACCGTTATCGCATTCGCTACCGTAAGTCAAAGTCGCGTATTCGCCGCTTGCCTGGATCATTACGGTGTCGGAATTGAAGTAGAAATCAACGAGAACCCACTTATAATCGGCTTTGTATTCGCCGACGTTGATGAGAAGGTTGTTCTTCCAATTAGAATCGTTCGCACCGGTGAATTTAGCCGCAGTTTTTTCAAGATATTCTACGGTACCGTCGGCGCGAGTCAACGTGTAAGCACTGCCGGGATTAGCTATGGCGTTATCTAAAGAAACGTTAAGCGTAGCGGGAAGTGCGGAGACTTCGTCGAGTATAGTTGCATCTACCGCTCTGATGTTAGCGACGAAAGTATCTACCGCGCTTGCCATAATGCCGTCTATATTGTTACC
>JAFZXG010000107.1 GCA_017616925.1 Clostridia bacterium
CGATTGCGCGAGTGAAGTGAAATAAGCATACCGAAGTTCCGACTTCGTTAAAACGGAAAACAAAAATTTAAATGCGGATTATAGAAATAATAATTTAGCATTCGCCGCTTAATTTTGGCGAACGGTTCGGCGTTTTTCGTCCGTTGAAAACGCAGGGGCTGTGAGATTAGACGGAGAACGGAATAAAAATTACGAATGCGGTTTTTATTCGGCATTTAGTATTCACGGATAGAGTAAAAGTTGCGGGCGGCTTGACTTTATCTAAAATCAATTACCCGATAAGTATGTAGAAAGTTTCATAGATCCGCGTAAGACCGGAGTGCAAGTCTCCGCATCTCCACCAAAAAGTGAAAAGGGCAGAAAAGCCCTTTTTTCTTTTTGGGCGAGCAACAAAGCGCGGAGACTTGCATATGGAACCGACGGAGTCTTTTAAGACGGAGTCGCTTTTGCGGAGCAAAAGGCAATAGTCCAGTGGACTATTGAGTGGGTAGGGAGCCACAGGGCTCCAAGTCTCCGCATCTCCACCAAAAAATTACGGTACCGAAAGGTGCCGTATTTGTTTACACTATCAGACGGTATTCGTCCAAGTCGTTTACCGTCGCCTTTATCGTGTGCGCGTCGCCCGCGAAGGAGATCCTGTCTGCAAACTTCGGCGTTTGTTCTTCTAATTTCCGATATGCCGATTCCATACGGGTATATCGAACTTCGATTTCCATCGGGAATTCGTATCTCACGGGTTTAAAATCAAACGTCATCGCCTTTTTAACTCCGTCGTAGATCTCCGATAACACGATTTCGGTACGGCGGAAGTTCGCAGAGTTTCTGCCCGTGCCGAACTTGGTGATAACGGTTTCGATCCTTTCGTCGTATTCCTTTGCTTGTGCAACGCACACGTCGTCGCTTGCGACAAAGATCGCGGGAACTCCGAAGAAAGATGCTATCGTGCTGTCCACGTCTATTTCGCCGACGGGTTTGCCGTTCACTTTTATATACTGTATCGCGGATGAATTATAGGTATGCGCAAGTACTCCGTTTATACTGCCTTCGCGCGCGTGGTATCCGATATATATAATACCGTTTACGTTTATATCCGCTAAAAAGTTAAGTCTGGTTTTCATTTCTTTGATAGGGTATACGCTTTCGACTCTCGAATCTATAAGTTCGGTAAAGAGATTGTCTCCGCCGTTATGGTTATCCCAGATATATACTTTACCCGCACCGTTATCAAAAAGCGACTTTGCAACGGTATTTACTTCGCTCGTTGCGGAAACGACGGCTTTTTTATACTCGTCCGTATCCTCTGTCAGTCCCTTGTTCGCCTCGCCGACGACTCCGTGGACGCCTTCTAAATCGACCGCAATAAGATAATTTTTCATTTTATCCCCCTTTCAATCAGTGCCGAACCGACGCAAATATACGTTGACTTTATCATAAAACGTAAAAAAAGTCAATCTTTTGTTTTCCTATAAGTATGTAGAAAATTTCACGGATCCGCGTAAGACCAAAGTGCAACTCTCCGCATCTCCACCAAAAAACAGCCGAAAGGCTGTTTTTTACGTATATTTTGCGGCAACGTCGCAAAATATACGTAATGCGCCCGAAAGGGCGTACGTAATTCCGTTTTATAAAGTTACTTGCAAATAAAATCACGTTATGTTAAAATAAAATCGCGACAAAACTTAAAAAGGGTGATACCCACATTATGCAGGATCTGATTACCAAAGGCGCGGTTGAAAAACGAGAGAGAAACTACGGAATAGACTTGTTAAGGATTGTTTCAATGTTTTTTATCTGCGTTCACCACACGCTAATCCACGGCGGGTTGCTGTCCGCCGCGCCGCAGTCCGTAAACTACTATTGCGCTTGGCTTATAGACGCCGCGGTGATCTGTGCGGTAAACTGTTACGCGCTCATATCGGGTTTCGTCGGTGCGGACTCGAAGTTTAAAGTCTCTAATATCGTTTACCTTTGGTTGCAGGTCGTCTTTTATTCGGTTATTATCGCGGCGGTCTTTATGGTAGTTCAGCCCGAAACTTACGGCTTAGCGACTTTGATACAAAGTTTCTTTCCCGTGACCGTTTCGCTGTCTTACTGGTATTTCAAGGCGTACTTCGGGATGTTTTTCCTTATTCCCATAATGAATTTCGTTATAACGAATATGCCGAGACGCGCGTTAAAATGGACGCTTGTTTTATTCCTTACCGCCGTTATTACGGTATCTTTATTCGCGGACGACGTTTTCGGTCTGCGCGGCGGGTATATTGTCTGGTGGCTTGCGATCCTTTATCTCGTCGGCGGGTACGTCAAAAAATACGATCCGTTAAAGAACGCAAAGACGGGTTGGCTTATTTTCACCGCGATCGTTTCGGTCCTTATCTCTTGGGCGTATAAACTCGTCGCGGAGAAGATCGGCTTAAACGCGTATTCCGACAGACTTCTTTCTTACGTTTCGCCGACCGTATTCGCGGTCGCGCTTATCTTGCTTACCGTGTTTTCGGGGATAAAATTCGACCGTAAACCGCGCCTTATAGCGTTTTTCGCGCCCCTTTCTTTCGGCGTCTATCTCATCCACGATAATATCGCGGTACGAAATGCGCTTATATCGGGCAGGTTCGTGTCTTTTGCCGAACAGAGCTTCGCTCTTATGATTCTCTGTGTTCTCGGAATGGCGTTCGGTATCTACGTCGTTTGTTCTCTTATCGATTATTTAAGGCTGATGCTGTTCAAAGCGTTTAAACTCAAGTCTTTGCTTTCCAAGGCGGAAGAAAAAGTAAAAAACAGAATACTCGAAAGAGAAGTTCCGAAAGAGTAAAGGTAAAAAAAGAAAAAAAGACTGCCCGCGGGCAGTCTTTTGCGTTTTAAAAAAACCGTGCGCTTCGTCCGAAAGTCCTTGCCAAAGTGTTTACCCGACAGGTAACTACTCCAAAGCAACCTTATGGCACACAAACCTGTCTACTTAGTGCTGCTACGTTCCCGTTCTGACACGGTTCATAGGGGCTTGTTGCATAAGACCTTGGTATCAACGTCCCTTATCGGGGACTACCTTTCACAAAGAGATCCTCGCGAAGTGTTCTGCTCCGCTGAAGCGAATCGCGGATTACAGGGCATCGCTGTCTCCCCGCATAGCACGGCTTTAATATTCTACATTAAAACGCGGCATAAATCAAGTTATTTTGGTTAAAATCTCTAAAACGAATAATTTTGCGCTCTATCACTTTACAAAACCGACAATAAAATATATAATATTCTGAGTAGTTTATTATCGGAGAAGGCTGTAATGTATAAGAAAGTTGACACGTCGCTTAATTTTTTAGACAGAGAACGCGAAGTACTGAAATTCTGGAAAGATAACGGGATCATCGAACGGAATCAGGAACGAAACGCCGGCGCGAAAGAGTTTACTTTTTACGACGGGCCGCCGACGGCTAACGGAAAGCCGCACATAGGTCATATTTTAACGCGTGTCATAAAGGATATTATCCCGCGCTACCGCGTCATGAAAGGCGAACACTCCATAAGAAAGGCGGGGTGGGATACGCACGGACTTCCCGTGGAACTCGAAGTCGAAAAGTCCTTGGGTATCGACGGAAAGCAGGAAATAGAGAACTACGGAATAGAACCGTTTATCAAAAAGTGCAAGGAATCGGTCTGGAAATATAAGACCGAGTGGGAAAAAATGTCCGACAGGGTAGGTTACTGGGCGGATATGGAAAACCCTTACGTCACCTACGACGATAACTATATCGAGTCGGAGTGGTGGGCGCTTAAGACCATCTGGGAAAAGGGACTTTTATATAAGGGCTATAAGATCGTGCCTTACTGTCCGCGTTGCGGAACCGCGCTTTCTTCTCACGAAGTCGCGCAGGGGTATAAGGACGTTAAGGAAACTTCGGTGTTCGTCGCTTTTAAGGCGGCGGAAAGAGAGAATACCTATTTTCTCGCCTGGACGACTACGCCCTGGACCTTACCTTCTAACGTCGCGCTCTGTATGAACCCCAAAGAAACTTACGCCGAGATCAAGACCGAAGACGGCACGCATTTTATTCTCGCGAAAGCGCTTATTGACAAATATTTCGAGAACTACGAAACGATAGAAGAAAAACTCGGCAAAGATTACGAGTACGAAAAATACGAACCGCTTTTCGATTTCGTTAAGGACGAGATCGATAGTAAAGGCGAAAAAGCCTATTTCGTGACTAACGCAGATTACGTTACGATGGAAGACGGCACGGGTATAGTTCATATCGCGCCCGTTTTCGGCGAAGACGACCATATTGTCGGTGACAGGTACGGACTCGCCACCGTCAAACTCGTGGATACCGCGGGTAAGATGGACGCCCGTTGCGGTAAGTTCGCGGGGCTTTTCGTAAAGGACGCGGACAAACTTATCATAGCCGACTTAAAGGAAAGAAAACTTCTCTTTAAGACTATGGAATTTACCCACAGTTATCCGTTCTGCTGGCGTTGCGACACTCCGCTTATCTACTATCCGCGCGAAAGTTGGTTTATAAAGATGACCGCGGTGAAAGACAAACTCCTTGCCGCAAACGATTCAATAAACTGGATGCCCGAAACGATCAAAAAGGGACGTATGGGTAATTTCCTCGAAAACGTTATCGACTGGGGTATTTCCCGCGAACGCTACTGGGGAACACCGCTGCCCGTCTGGGTTTGCAACAAATGCGGCAAAGTTCACGTTATCGGCAGTAAAAAAGAACTCAAAGAACTCTGCCGTTTAGATCACGATGTAGAACTTCATAGACCGTATATCGACGAGTGTACTTTCGGCTGCGAGTGCGGGGGAACTTTCGTCAGAGAGAAAGACGTTATCGACTGCTGGTTCGATTCGGGTTCGATGCCGTTTGCGCAGCACCATTATCCTTTCGAGAATAAGGAACTTTTCGAGACTCATTTTCCCGCTGACTTTATTTCCGAGGCGATCGACCAGACGCGCGGTTGGTTCTATACTCTTCTTGCCGTTTCGACCTTGCTTTTCGGCAAAGCGCCGTTTAGAAACTGTATCGTTTTGGGGCACGTCAACGACAAAAACGGTATTAAAATGAGTAAGCATAAAGGAAACGTCGTAGATCCCTGGAGTGTTCTCGATAAGCAAGGCGCGGACGCGGTGCGTTGGTATTTCTATACCGGTTCTGCGCCGTGGCTGCCTTCGAGATTTTACGAAGAAGCGGTGTCCGAAGCGCAGAGAAAGTTTATGGGAACGCTCTGGAATACTTACGCGTTCTTCGTTCTCTACGCCGACATAGACGAATACGATCCTTCGGAATACGCTCTTAAAGACTGCAAACTTACTTTGATGGACAGGTGGGTGCTTTCTAAACTCAACACCGTTATTAAGGAAGTGGACGAAGGGCTTGCCCGCTACGACATTTACGGCAGCGCGAAGGCGTTGCAGGACTTTACGGACGAACTTTCGAACTGGTACGTTCGCCGCGGCAGGGAACGTTACTGGGGCAGCGATATGGACGACGACAAGATCGCGGCGTACACTACGCTTTACACGGTGCTTACCGCAGTCGCCAAACTGTCCGCACCCTTTACGCCGTTTATGGCGGAAAGCATTTATCAGAATCTTGTGCCGAACTTCTATAAGGACGCGCCGATCTCGGTGCACCTTTGCGATTTCCCGAAAGTCGACGAAAAGATGATAGACAGGGAACTCGAAGACGGTATGCAGAACGTTCTCGACATAGTAAACTTAGGGCGTGCTTGCAGAAATGCGTCGAATATAAAGAACCGTCAGCCGCTCTCTAAAGTGTTCGTGTGTTCGGAAAGAAAGACCGTCCTTACAGAAGGTTTGCTCGCCATCGCGAAAGACGAACTTAACGTAAAGGAAGTCGAATACTTAAAAGACGCGGCGAGATTCGTTTCGTATAAAATAAAACCGCAGTTAAAAACTTTAGGTCCAAAGTACGGCGCGAAGTTGGGACTCGTAAAAGAGTTTTTAGATACCTGCAACGCCGCGGAAGTGGTTTCTACCGTAAAGAGTGGGAAAACTTATACTACAAACTATAAGGGCGCGGACTTCGAGTTTACTTTAGACGATCTGCTTATATCCACCGAGAGCGCGGAAGGATTCGTCGCCGCAAGCGACTTCGGTCTCACGGTCGTATTAGATACCGCCGTTACCGAAGAACTGTATTTAGAGGGTATAGAAAGAGAACTTATCTCTAAAATACAATCAATGCGTAAAGAAGCGGGATTCAAAGTTACAGACAGAATAGCCGTAAACTTTACCACGGACGACCAAAGGGTAAAGACCGCGTTCGGCGGGAAGGACTTA
>JAFZXG010000108.1 GCA_017616925.1 Clostridia bacterium
GGGGAACTGAAATTCAGTCTGCCTTTCGATTTTCTGGACGACAACGGGAATCTGAAAGCGACCGAAAGTTATTCGCCCGAAAAAGACGTAGGAAAGGTGATATCTCTTTCGCACGACTACGATAAACTCTATATTCTCTGCGAAAACGGGATCGTAACCGCCGATTTTAACGACGCGCCCGAAAAATATTCCTTTAAGGGCGTGAAATACGACGACGTTTCGGTTACGGCGGATTCGGTCGCGGTATGCGGCGATAAGATTTGTTTCGCTTGCGGAAAAGACTTTTTCGTAGCGGAGAGCGGAAAGATAAGAAAACTTTCTTCGCCGATGAGATCCGGCGATTTCAGATTGACGGGTAAGCCGTTTTGCTATAACGGGACGTACTATTCCGAAACGCGCGCAGATTCTCTCGAGTACGACGGGGACTATATCGCCGTGGATTTAAAAAGCGGGGAACACCGCTTTCTGTCGATGGGGGATTCGGTTTTCTGCGGACAGGAGAACGGTGTGATCTATCGTGCGACGGACAACGCTTTCTATACTCACGCGGAAGATTCGGGCGCGTTGGTCGGGAAAAGAAGTTTTAAGAGTATTCCGTTAAGGTTCGGGGGATCGGGGATAAAGAAAATAGTCGGATTTTCGGCGTATTCCACGGGAGAGCCGACGGTAACGATCACGGGCGATAACGGGGAATTTACCTTTAACTTAAAAGGCGGTCCGGAACGGAAAAGGGCGAATATAACGGGGCGCGAATTTTCGCTTGCGATAGAAAACGACGGAAAGTTTACCCTTAAAGATTTGAAAATAAAATATACGGAGAACTGATATGCAATTTCAAACGCCAACCACAAAACAGGAAATGTACGCGACGCTTCGCACTATTTATAACTATTACAGAATAAGGATGGACGGCTATACGCCGACGACGTTTACGCCGCTCGATCTCGATCGGATAACGTTCGTTGCGCCGACCGACACCGAACTTACCGTCAAGGCGGCGACGCTGACGGCGGCGAAGAACGAAGAGAGAAAAGCCAAGAGAAAAGCCGAACTCGAAAAGGAAATAGCCCTATCGAACGCGAAACTTTCTGATATTACCGCCGAAGAGAACGCTTTACTCGCCGCTATCGAAGAAAAGTACGAAGAGAGCGAAGAGAAGATAAGGAACGAAGCGTTAAGGCGGGGATACTCGAACTCTTCCGTACTGCTTTCGAGATTAGCCGAATTAGAGAGTGCGAAGAACGCCGAGATCGTGAAAATCACGGCGGAATACGCTGGCAAGCGTTCGGATCTGAACGCGGCGATAACTTCGGCGACCGCGGCGATCACCGCGCTTCCGAACTATTATTCGGACGTATTTACGGCTGAAAAGAACGCGAAACTATCTGAACTCAAAGACGAAAGGGTAAAGGATACGATCGCGGTCAACAAATACAATTCCGCGCAGGACGAAAAGGAACAGAAAAACGCGATAAGCGTGGCGATAAATAACGCCGAACTTCAACTTAAATTTCTCGCGTTGCAAACGAGTCCTTTTACTAAAGAACAACTCGTCGAAATGGGCTATTACGAAGACGTTCTTTCCTGTATCACGGGTTATTTCGACACTATATCTTCCGCGGGAACGAGATATACCGAATTTGCAAACGAAAGTAAACTCGTCTTTTATCTCGAAGACTACTATCCCGACGTGCTGTATCTGTACAGAACGCTTGCGGGATTATGAAAAAGCGAGTATCCGAATTTTCGGATACCCGCTTTTGCGATCAAGTTTTTTGTCAGCGGATAAGTTCTGCTTCCTCGGGACCGCCCATGAAACCGCCCATAAACTTCATGACGAATTCTTGCAGTTTGTATTTGAGATCTTCAAAATCGTAGGCGCCTTCGATCATATCTTGGGTAAGTTCGAAATTGTCGGTCGGTTCGTTAGCCCAGATTCCGAAACCTGCGTAGAGATAATCTTTTTCGGTACCCCCGATACAGAGATCGAAATAGAACCCTTCTTCTTCCGAACAGAAGATTGCGAAACGCACGTAAAGATCGGACAAGAAGGTGTCAAGGTCAACTCCTATAAAGGAGGTAAGCATATCGTCGATCATTTCTTCGGGCATATCGTCCGCAAGTTTCAGGATAAGTTCCTTTATCGCGGTCGCGTCGATATCGGCAAAACCTTCTTCCGTGGGGATACCCACGAAGAGATTTATTACGTCGATAAGGTCGATATTTTCTTCGCTTGAGATCGCTATCGAAATAATGCCGCCTTCGTCCTCGTTTACCGTGATGAAACCGTGTAATATTTCGGCGTTGTCTTCGTCGGCACATATCGCCTTAATGGCGTCGATAGACGCGCTGATCAGTTCAACGTAGTCGATCTTTTCAGCGTCTTCGATCTCGACGAAACGGAGATATTTTACTATATCTGCGAAAGTGAAGTTTTCTTCGTCTTCATCTTCGTAATAGGGATAATCGTCGTCGCCTTCGTAGTAGGGGTAGTCGTCGTCGCCGTCTTCGATAACGGGATAATTTTCATCGTCGTCGATTATTTCGTATTCTTCTTCGTCGTCGTTAAAGTCGAAACCGCCCGATACGAGTTTGTCTATAAGTTCGGGCAACACGTCGGTAAAAGACGCGGGTTCGCCGTCGATCTCGAACGCGTAGTAGAACGCGACTTGTTCGGGTTCTGTTTCGTCAGGTTCGTCGCCTATCTGTCCGTCGCCCGTGTTTGCGGGTTCTTCGGCGGGTAACAGACTGTAAAGACCGGTTATATCGAGATAAACGTATTTGTCGTTAAGAACGAATATAACGGGGCTATCCGCTTCCATGCCCATAAGGGATAAGAACAGATTTACGGTTAAAATATCTTTATCCGTAATATCTTCGAAGTTGGAAGTGTGAAGTATAGCGTTTAATTCGACGTAGGTGTTTTCGCACACATCGAAGTAGCAGTCTAATCCGAGATCGGCAGGTTCCGCTTCGGGATCGTCTGCGGTAACTTCGGGTTCGGGAATAACTATGTCCGCGAGTTCGTCGTTTACGGAAAGGATAGCGGTTGCCGTATAGACGTCTTCGGTAACGTTATTAGCGAAACTCAAAGAGACCGTCGTATCGGTGCCGTCTAAACCTAAACTTACCGTTACCGTATAGTCGCCGTCGGAAAGCGCGCCGTCAAAGAGTTTATCGATTATCTCGAATATACCATCGAAATCTATTTTATCGTCTTCTTCTCTATTCGCGTTTACCATGCCGTCAAGGAACGCGGGTAACATCTGCACGAGTATCTTGGAATCGATCTCTATGGTATAGATCCCGTTTTCCTTTTCTATGGATATGCCGAGACTTGAGAACATGCTGCTTCCCGCCATACTGTTCAAGGTCTTAAACACGTCGGATATCGACAGGAAGGCTTCTTCGAGCGAGAATTCCTCGTCCGTAATGAAAGGCAGATCTTCGCCGTCCGCTATTACGGTAGTATCTTCTTCCGCTGCGGGTTGGGGCAGATAATCGGCGATCATGGCAATGATCGGGTTAAGGTCGATTATCTTTCCGTTTAAGAAAAGAACGAGATCTTTATACGCTACGACGGTTTGTTCGTCTTCGTCGTTCGTGTTTACGATATCGAATTCAACGCCTTCTTCTTCGAGAATATTAAGGTCTGCGCGCGCGCTGAAAGTTTCGGTCTCTCCGTCCACGGTCTTGACTGCCGAGAAGTATAGGGTAAAGGACTTGTCGCCTTCCGCCGATAAGACTTCATATAAAGGTAAAAGTTCGTCGCTTATTACTCTTTCGGGTACGGAAACGTAGTCCGCGACGATGGTCTTTTCAATGCCGCCCGCTTCGATCACGATCGTGATCTTCGTGCCGTCGTCGGATACGGTCTTGCTCTTTACCGTGAATTCGATTTCACTTTCGGTGCCGTCCGCGCCTACGATCTTGACGGTAAGTCCGTCGGCGATATCTTCGTCGGACACATCGCCCGAAAAGGCGACGTTTGCGGTCGCGCTGATCGTGGGAGTGGTTTTATCGTTGTTTTCGTCCTTATTCGGACTTGCACAAGCGGTAAAAGCCAGAGTGAAACACATGACCGTAATAACGAACAGAACGGTCGTAAAAATCTTTACAAGTTTGCTTTTTCCTGAAAACATTTTCGTTTTCTCCTTTTATTATTTTAGAACATTATACTCTTACCATGCGAAAAATGTCAAACGAAAAGCGGGATTTATTTATGTTTTTTTATCTTTACATCTGCTTTGTAATATGTTAAAATGATTCCGATGAGTAAAACCGTAGCGATAGGAAAAATAAAAATAGGCGGCGGAAATCCCGTCGCGGTGCAAACCATGTCGACTCTGCGCCCGTCCGATACTTTTAACGCCGAAAAAGAGGCGCAAAGGTTAAAAGATCTCGGTTGCGATATTCTGCGTTACGCCGTAACGGACGAAAAGGACGCGGGATCTTTCCGCGAAATAAAAAAGCGCGTTGATCTTCCGCTTGTCGCGGATATTCATTACGACTATAAATTAGCCCTTGCCGCGATAGACGGCGGGGCGGACAAGATAAGAATAAACCCCGGCAATATAGGCGGTGAGAAAGAAGTAAAACTCGTAGCCGCCGCGTTAAAGGATAGCGGTATTCCCGTAAGGGTGGGCGCGAACGCGGGCAGCATAGAGAAAGAATTTCTGGCAAAATACGGCAGGAACGAAGTTTCTTTGGGCGAAAGCGCTTTGAAAAACGCGGCTATACTTGAAAAGTGCGGCGTAGATAATATCGTGATCTCCGTAAAAGCGTCCGACGTCGCGCTTACTGTAAAGGCGTACGAGTACGTGGCGGCAAGAACGGACTATCCCTTGCATATAGGCGTTACCGAAGCGGGAACGGCTTATATGGGTACGGTAAAGAACTCGATAGGCATAGGTGCGCTTTTGTTAAAGGGTATAGGCGATACGATACGGGTAAGTCTTTCCGCGCCGACGGAAGAAGAAGTACGGGCGGGAAGAGCGATACTTTCCGCGCTGGATCTCTCGGACGGGGCGAAGATAATCGCCTGTCCGACTTGCGCAAGGTGCGCGTGGAACTGCGCGGACTTCGCAAAAAAGACCGAAGAGTTTACCCGCGGAATAAAAAAGAATATCAAGATCGCGGTAATGGGTTGCGCGGTCAACGGAATAGGCGAAAGCGAGGGCGCGGATCTCGGAGTCGCGGGTGCGGGGAAAGGCGAGTGCGTCGTCTTCGTAAAGGGTAAGATAATAAAGAAAGTCAGCGAGACCGAACTTGAAAAGGTGTTTTTCGGGGAGATAGAAAAATGTATACGGAATTAAGCGGCGCGGAGTTTATCGAGAAAATAAGATCGCTTGACGAACGGCTCAACAACGTCAGGTTGAGTTCGATCGAAGTGAAAAAGGAAGAACGCGCGCTTATCTACAATTTTATATGCGACGTGGCGGTGGATTCCGATCTGAAAAACAGGATCTGGCAGGTGGCGGAATCGGTCAGCGCGCCGTCTTTCGCGAGCGTTAAGGTGAACGTCGCGAAGATCGCGTCCAACCCCGAACTCATAAACGGCGAGATAGTGAAGTTCTTAAAGGAAAACTTTCCGTCCGTATCTATTTTTCTTAAACCCACGGACGTTATGTCGGTCAATCTCGGCGACACCGTGAAATATACCGTAAGACTGACCGCCGACGGCGCGGAATATATGAAAAGAAACGGCGCTTACGACAAACTGAACGCGCATTTAGAGCGGACTTTCTGTTCCGACTTCGCGGGGGAAACGGTCATAAAGGAAAGCGAAGAGACCGTCGATCTTACTTCCGAAGAAGTCTTTACGGGCGAACTCAAAAAAATAGAAGCGCGCACGATAAAGGTCGAAGACGTCGTCGCGATAGACGACGCCGCGATGGGCGACACCGCGCTTTACATAGAAGATTTCGACTACGGTGAAGCGGTGATATGCGGTACGGTCACCGATATAACCGAGAGAGAGACCAAGACGGGTAAGCCGTTTTTCGTTATCCATCTCGACGACGGCACGGGCAGTACCGGCGGGATATATTTCTCGAAAAAAAACACTTACGCCAAAATAAAGGAGATCGCCGCGGGGGACGAGATAATCGCGCGGGCGTCTATCGGCGACTGGCAGGGCAAAAAATCCACCACTTTCCTTAAAATAAACCGTTGCACTTTCCCGAAAGATTTCGTTAAACAGGACAGGTTCAAAAAGACCGCGCCCAAGAACTATTCGCTCGTTTTTCCGACCGAATCGACCACGATATCTTTTAAAAGCGTGTTCGACGCGGTAGGCGGGCTTCCGGACGAATTTATCGCGAACGAGTACGTCGTGTTCGATCTTGAGACCACGGGTACCGAAGTAATGAACAACGGCATCACCGAGATAGGCGCGGTGAAGATAAAGAACGGGCGCGTTTCGCAGCAGTGGACGACTCTCGTTAAGCCCGACTACCCCATAACCGAAGAGATAACGGAGATCACGGGCATCACGCCCGAAATGGTGAAAGACGCGCCCAAGATATCGCAGGTGATCCCCGATTTTATGAAGTTTATAGAAGGAGCGATCCTCGTCGCCCATAACGCCGAGTTCGACATGAAGTTTTTAAAGCGTTTCGCCGCGGCGGAAGAGTACGACGTGAACAATAAGGTGCTTGATACCATGATAATAGCGAGAACCGCCGTTCCGACTTTAAGGCGTTTCGACCTGCACACTCTTGCCGATCATTTCGGAATAGTGTTCCATCATCACAGAGCGCTGTCCGACGCTTACGCCACCGCCGAAGCGTTTATGGAAATGATGCGGGGAAAATAACGGAAAGTTTTGAAAAACGCTTGCAATTTACCGTCGCGTGTGTTATTATATATACGCTTTAGATTGTAGTCTTGACTTATGAGAACGGGGCCCCGTTCTCATATTTCATTATAGGGGGCGGAAATGAAAGTAAAACCCTTGGAAGAAATCAAGGAACTTTGCCGAAAGATCGCGGAAAAGATCGGCGTTTCGGTGGAGGACGTGGAGTTTAAGGGCGGCGACTATCCCGCGATCACGGTCTATATCGACAAAAAGGGCGGCGTGGATCTCGATACCTGCGAGAAGATGTCCAAACTTTTGGACGGACCTTTCGACGAATTAGATCCCACTTTCGGCGAACCGTATTCGCTCAACGTCTCTTCGGTGGGGATCGACAGGCCGTTTAAGACCGACGAAGATTTCCTTTCGCATATAGGCGAACTCGTCGAAGTGCGGCTTAAAAATTCGGTAAAGGGCAAAAAATTCTTTGACGGCGAACTTTTATCCTACGATAAAAAGGCGATCACGGTGAAAACCGACGAAAAGACGACGCTTACTTTCGACCTTAAAAACGTCGTCAAAGTCAACGAATATATAGATTTCGAATAAAATAAAAAAATTTTTGCGGCAAACGCCGCGTTTAAGGAGAACGATATGATAAATCAGGATTTCTTTTTGGCACTCGAAGATCTGGAAAGAGAGAAAGGCATTTCGCAGGAAGAGTTCATAGCCGCGCTGTCGAACGCGCTCGTTATCGCGTATAAGAAGATGACGGGAACGGCGGCGGACGTGGTCGTTAAACTTATTCCCGAGAAAAAGACCATAAAGATGTTCGCGGAAAGAAAGGTGGTCGAAGAAGTAGTCGATCCCGACAAGGAGATCTCGGTCGAAGAGGCGCAGGAGATCAAGAAAAGTTATAAGGCGGGGGACGTCGTGTCGCAGGAGATAAACTCGAAGAGCGACTTCGGCAGGATCGCCGCGCAGACCGCGAGACAAGTGCTTATGCAGAAACTTCGCGAGATCGAGCATAACAACACCGTGAGCGAGTTCGAAGATAAAGAAGGCGAACTTATGACCTGTACGGTAAGAAGGATCGAAGACGGGAACGTTTACGTCGAGATCGGCGGCAGGGAGTTAGAGGGCGTGCTTTTGCCGAGAGATCAGGTCCCCGGCGAAAAATACGAAATAAACCAAAGACTCAACGTGTTCGTAAAGAAGGTAAGGAGTATCGGCAAGACTTCGCAGATAGTAGTGTCGAGAACTTCGAACGGACTCGTCAAGCGTCTTTTCGAGAACGAAGTTCCCGAAATAAAGCAGGGCGTCGTTTTAATAAAAGGCATCGCGAGAGAACCCGGGCAGAGGACCAAGATCGCGATATATAGCGATGATCCCGCGGTGGACGCGATAGGTTCGTGCGTCGGCAACAAGGGCGCGAGAGTGAACGCCGTCGTCGCCGAACTCGGCGGGGAGAAGATAGATATAATCCCGTGGAGCGAAAACCCGCTCGAATTCATATCGAACTCGCTTTCGCCCGCGAGAGTTATCAAGGTCATAGAGACGGGCGACGAGACCGCGATGGCGATAGTTCCCGACGACAAACTGTCGCTTGCTATCGGCAGAAGCGGGCAGAACGCCAGACTCGCGGTAAGGCTTACGGGCTGGAAGATAGACGTAAAGAGCGAGAGTGCCGCCATGGCGGAACTCGGCGAAGAATATTCCGTACCCGAACAGGCGGCGGAAGGAACTGCCGAAGGAGAGATCGCCGAATAATATGGAAAGAAAAGTTCCCATGCGTCAGTGCGTCGCTTGCAGGACCATGAAGGAAAAACGCGAACTTATCCGTATCGTAAAGTCCGAAGACGGTATTTCGGTCGATAAAACGGGCAAGAAAAACGGCAGGGGCGCGTACGTCTGCAAGGATAAAAACTGCGTCGATAAACTTAAAAAGCAGAAAATTTTAAGCCGCGTGTTTTCCACGTCCGTGGACGACGCGGTGTACGACGGGATTTCGGAGGAGATCTTTGGAGAATAAGAAAAAAGCCGAAACTTTCATAGGATTCACGGTTCGCACGGGGCGGTACAAGACGGGACTTAACGCGGTTTCGACCTTAAAACGCGCGCGGCTCGTGATATTGTGCAAAAGCGCGAGCGACAACACTAAAGAAGAAGGCAGAAAATTTGCCTTAAAATTTCGTTGTCCCGTGCTTATTACCGAAGAAAAGACGCTTGGGGAACTTATATTTAAGGACGGCGTAAAGATAATGGCGATAACCGACGGGGATATCGCAAAAGCGATAATAGATAATAAAGAAACGGTGCTCAAAGACCTTTCAGGAGTGTAATAATGGCGGAAAAGCAATCTAAAATGCAATTTGAAAATATCAAGATAGTAAACGACCTGTTAAACAGCGGAAAACTTACCGAACTTAAAGGCGCAGTCGCGGAAGCCGAAAAGTTCGTCGTAAAGTCTTTTAAGGTTTCTCTCGCCGTAAAGAGCGAAGAGATAGAAAAAAGGCTGAACGAAGAACTCGAAAAGGAAGCCCTTAAAGCGTCGGAAAACGTATTTGCCGAAGAGAAAGTCGCGGAAAGTACGGCGGCGGAAGAAAAACCCAAAAAGAAATCGTCCGCAAAGACGACCGCCGAAAAGAAGGCGGAGACCGCGCCCGTCGAAGCGACCGAAACCGAAGAGACGGAGATAAAGGAAGAAAAACCCGTGGAAGACGTCGTTGCGGAGACTTCCGAACAGCCCGCGCAGCCCGCGAAAAAGTCCACGCCGTCGTTTATAGTGAGAAGAGCCGAATTCGTTCCCGAAAACAGACCGAAGAGAGCGGAATTCACACCTTCCCCGAGACAGAGAGAAGGCGGATTTACGAGATCGACGGGAACTGCGGGCAGAGACATCGGCGCGAAGAAATCGCACGGCGGTTCTTACGTCGCTCCCGCGGTGCTTCCCACCGACAGCAAGAGAAGTTTCGGTAAGAAGAACAAAGGCGGCGGCGACAAACAATACGAAGAAAAGCGTTCGCCGAACAAACGCGCGCTTATAAAGAACAACGTTACGATAGAAGATTTCGACGAGAACAAGACGGGCTACCGTAAATTCCGCCCCGTAAAGAAGGAAAAGGCGGCGGAGAACGTAATAAAAATAGAAAAAGCGGTCATAACGCAGGAGATAATACCCTTAAAGGTGCTTTCCGAGAAGATAGGCGTTACCGCCGCGGAATTGACCAAACGCCTTTTTAAGGAAGGCATAATGAAGACTATAAACGATTCGATCGACTTCGACACTGCGGCGTATATCGCGGACGAACTCGGAGTCGAACTCGAACTCAAACTCGAAAAGAGCGCGGAAGACGTTCTTTCCGAAGGATTCGACGACGTTGCGGACGCGCCCGAAAAATTGAAACGCCGTCCGCCCGTAGTTACGGTAATGGGACACGTCGATCACGGTAAGACTTCGCTGCTTGACAGGATCAGAAAGACCAACGTCACCGCGGGCGAAGCGGGCGGGATAACCCAGCATATCGGCGCGTATCAGGTGACCGTAAACGGCGAAACGATAACCTTTTTGGATACTCCCGGACACGCCGCGTTCACGGCGATGCGGGCAAGGGGCGCGCAGGCGACCGACATCGCGATTTTGGTAGTCGCCGCGGACGACGGCATAATGCCGCAGACGATCGAGGCGATAAACCACGCCAAAGCGGCGAACGTTCCCGTCATTGTCGCGATAAACAAGATGGATAAACCCGAAGCGAATCCCGAAAAGGTCAAGACCGAACTTACCGAACACGGACTTTTGCCTGAAGAGTGGGGCGGGGACACCATAGTAGTACCCGTATCCGCGAAAACGGGCGAGGGACTCGACAAACTTTTGGAAAACATCAATCTCGTCGCCGAGATAAAGGATCTTAAAGCCAACCCCGACAGAAAGGCGAAGGGTATCGTTATAGAAGCCAAACTCGACACGAGTAAAGGTCCTATAGCGACCATACTTATACAGAACGGCACGCTAAAGGTGGGCGACAGCGTAGTCGTCGGAACGGTAACGGGCAAGATCCGCGCCATGACCGACGATAAGGGCAGAAAAGTAGGTTCGGCAAAACCGTCCGACGCGGTCTCGGTAATGGGACTCGACGAAGTTCCCGCCGCGGGCGACACCTTATACGCCGTCGAGCAGGATAAACTTATGAAGATGGTCGCCGAAGAACGCCGCAACAAAGAAAGAGAGAGTATGATAAAGGCGCAGAGCAAGATCTCTTTGGACGACGTGTTCAACAGGATCAGCGAAGGCGAAATGAAAGGGCTTAACATAATAGTAAAAGCCGACGTTCAGGGTTCCGTGGAAGCGGTAAAATCTTCTTTGGAAAAACTCTCGAACGAAGAAGTGAAAGTCAACGTGATCCACGCCGCCGTCGGCGCGATAAAGGAATCGGACATAATGCTCGCGGAATCGTCGAAAGCGGTAATAATCGGTTTCAACGTCCGTCCTGACGCCAACGCGAAGGCGGTCTCGGAACACAGCGGAGTGGAAATAAAACTTTACAGAGTCATCTACGAGGCGATAGAGGACGTCGAAAAGGCGCTTAAAGGTATGCTTGCGCCCAAGATCACCGAGACCTATATGGGTAAAGCCGAAGTCAGAGAAGTATTCAAGATATCGGGCGTCGGGCAGGTCGCGGGTTGCTACGTCGTGGAAGGCAAAATAATAAGGGGCGGAAAACTCCGTATTTACCGTGACGACGTTATGATATGCGAAGGAAACGTTCTGCAACTTAAACGCTTTAAGGACGACGTTAAGGAAGTCGCGCAAGGGTTCGAGTGCGGTATTTCGATCGAGAAGTTCAACGACATCAAGGTCGGCGACTTTATAGAAAGTTACGAGATAGGGGAAGAGAAAGCCTGATGACGAAGACGTCGAGAAAACCCAACCGTATAGAGATGATAAACAGCGAATTACAGCGCGAAATATACGGTATAATAACCCGAAAACTCAAAAACCCGCTTATCACCGAGATGGTATCGGTGCTTAAAGTGGACACCGCGAAAGATCTGTCCAACGCCAAAGTATATCTTTCGGTCTATTCTAAAAGCGAAGAAAAGCGCCTGACGACCTTTAACGCGATAGCGGGGGATTCGGGAAAGATACGTTACGAACTTTCGCAGACCGAACGCATGAGAAGAGTACCCGAACTTCGATTTATATTAGACGATTCTTTGGATTACGGCGATAAGATGGACAAACTCTTTATCGCCATAGAAAAGGGAGAGAAACTTTGATTTCCTTGAAAGAATTTGCCGAAAAACTCAAAAACGAAAAGTCGGTGGCGATAATTTCGCACGTCCGTCCCGACGGGGATACGATAGGATCTTCCGTAGGACTTTGTTTTGCTTTAAGGTCCGTCGGCGTTTCCGCCGACCTTTTCTGCGAAGACAAAGTTCCCGAAAAGTACCGCTTTTTAGCGGGAACGGAACTTTATTCGGACGGAGATATAAAGGAGAGTTATTCGGCGGTGATCGCGGTGGACGTCGCCGAGATCACGAGAACGGGCAAATACGGACTGTGTTTCATGCAGCGTAAGAACACCTATAATCTCGACCACCACGTTTCAAACACCCGTTTTGCCAAATGTAACTATATCAGCGGCACGGCGGCGGCGGCTGAGATAGTGTTCGGGCTTATAAAAGAGTTCGGCGTTCCCGTGACCGCAGATATGGCTAACGCGCTCGCTACGGGCGTTATCACAGACACCGGCAATTTCCGTCATAAAAACGTTACGTTAGACACTTTGAAAGTCGCTACCGAACTGTTTTCTTACGGTGCGGATTTCAATAAAATAATCTACAACACTTTCAACTTACAGAGCAGAGAACGCGCCGAACTTTTCGGAAAGACGATGGCGAGGATCAGATATTTTCACGGCGGAAAGACCGCTATGGGCATAGTCAGGCTTTCGGATCTCGCGGAAACGGGCGCGAAACAGGAAGACACCGAAGGCTTTATCGACTTTATTATGGGCATACGCGGAGTCGAGATCGGCGTATGCGTGATGGAGACCGAAAAGGACAAGTATAAAGTCTCGTTCAGATCGCACGGCGCGGACGTGAACGCGGTCGCGGGAACTTTCGGCGGCGGCGGGCATACGCTTGCCGCGGGCTGTAAACTTTCGGGAGATATAGAAGAAGTCGTCGATAGGTTGACTTTCGCGGTCAGTCGGGCGATAGAAGAATAATGGTCGGATTTATAAATATAAATAAACCCGTCGGTAAGTCGTCCGCGTTCGCGGTGGGGAGAGTGAAAAAACTTTTCGGCTGTCCCTGCGGACATATGGGGACTTTGGATCCCATGGCGAGCGGCGTACTGCCCGTGGGCATAGGTAAGGCGTCGAGGCTGTTCCCTTACCTTTTGGACAAGGAAAAGACCTACGTCGCGGAATTTACTTTCGGTTACGAGACCGACACTCTCGACGATACGGGAAAAAAAGTATCGGACGGCGGCAGAATACCCGCCCGCGCCGAGATAGAAAACGCTTTGCCGTTCTTTATAGGAAATATCGAGCAGATACCGCCTAAGTTTTCGGCAAAGTGCGTTGACGGGAAAAGGGGCTACGAACTCGCAAGGAAAGGCGTCGACTTTACTTTAAGCGCAAAGACTGTGGAAATATCGGACTTTCGGCTTACGGAAGCGAAAGAAGGCGGCGCGTTTTCGTTTGAAATTTCCTGTAAAGGCGGAACGTATATCCGTTCGCTATGCAGAGATCTCGCGCATAAACTCGGAACGAAAGCCGTTATGACGGGTTTAACGAGAACTAAGTCGGGTGCGTTCGATTTAAATAACGCGATGCCCTTCAATGAACTTTCGGACTTAAAAAGCGCGGAAAAGTATATCATACCCGCGGACTCGGTAGTGGATTTCGAGAAACTTTTCTTAGATAAAAAGACCGCCGAAAAAATCATAAACGGACTTTTCGACGATATCGGCGTGAAAGACGGAACGTACCGCGTGTATAACGAAACGGCGTTTTTGGGAATAGGCGTCGCGGAAAACGGCGTTCTTAAAATAAAATCGTATGTCAGATAGAAAAAAGGCGGTCGTCGCGCTGGGATACTTCGACGGGGTGCATAAGGGACACGTCGCAGTGATAAAGACGGCGCGGGAAATAGCGGATAAACATGGTTTTTCACTCGTCGTCGCGTCTTTCGGCGGGAATCTTCGCGCCGCGCTGTACGACGGGGAAGGTAGTTTTATTTTCCGTGAAGAAGAACGGAAAAGACTGTTTTTATCTCTCGGCGCGGACGAAACGCTGTTTTTCCCGACCGACAGGGAGTTTCTGGGTAAGACGGGCGAAGAGTTTCTGGACGGTCTTAACGGGCTGTACGCTATCGCCGAATACGTCTGCGGGGAAGATTACAGGTTCGGTAAGTTCGGAGCGTGCGACGTAAAGTTCCTTAAAAATTACGCTAAAATTCACGGACAGAGAGTAACCGTCGCCGAAACGCTTTCGTTCGGGGGCGAAAAGATCTCCGCGTCGCTGATAAAAAGGCTGTTTCTATCGGGCAGGATAAGGGAAGCGAACGGACTTTTATACTCGCCGTATTTTATTTCGGGGAAGGTGGTAAAAGGCAGGGGCGAAGGCCGTATTCTCGGTTTTCCCACCGCGAATATCGAAATAGACCGCGATAAAGCCGCCTTAAGAGACGGCGTGTACGCCGGCGAAATAACCGTGGACGGCAGAAAATATAAAGCGGTGATAAATTACGGGAACAGCCCCACCTTTTCGCGCGAAGAAAGGCTTATAGAAGCGTTCATCCCCGACTTTTCGGGCGATCTTTACGGCAAAGAGATCACGGTCGGGTTTACCGACTATATAAGGGAAATAAAAAAGTTCGGTTCTGAAGAAGAATTCGAACGCGCCATAGAAAAAGACGTTGAAACGGTTACGGGGAAAGGGTATGATAAAGTTCGGACCGAGCGGTAATTCGGAAGCCTTCTACGCCGCGGGGAACAATAAGACCGAAGAGTCTGCCGTCTGGGTTAAGGATATGGGACTCGACGTATTCGAGTATTCCTTCGGTCGCGGCGTCAACCTTTCGGACGCGAAGACGGCGTCGATAAACGCCGCTTTTAAGAGCGCGGGCGTGGAGATAACCGTTCACGCACCGTACTACGTTAATCTTGCGAATCCCGAAGACGAGAACGCCGAAAAAAGTTACGGCTATATATTGAGTTCCGCGCGGGCGGTAAAGAAGATGGGCGGAAACAGGGTGGTGTTTCACCCCGCAAGTCAGGGGAACGCCGACAGAAAGACGGCGGAGGAACTGACTAAAAAGCGGTTTGCCGTCCTTACCGAAAAAATATACGAAAACGGACTTTCGGACGTAATATTCTGCCCCGAAACGATGGGAAAACTCGGGCAGATCGGCACGATAGAAGAGATAACCGAATTCTGTTTAACTGACAAGGTGTTCGTTCCGTGCGTGGATTTCGGGCACGTCAACGCGAGAGAGCGCGGAAGCCTTAGATCCCCGAAGGATTATATAGAAAGGCTTTCCTTTATGATCGACGGGCTGGGAATCGAGAAAATGCGGAATTTCCACGTCCACTTTTCGAAGATCGAATACGGCGAAAAGGGCGAGATA
>JAFZXG010000109.1 GCA_017616925.1 Clostridia bacterium
ATTATTGTAAGACCGTCGCTGTCGTGGACGGACGGGAAAAGATATGTACAGGTAGTTTCAATACCGCGGATCTAGGGCCGAGAACGATAAAACTCGACAGAGTATATAACGCCCGCGACATAGGCGGATATACGACCGCAAGCGGAAAACGAACAAAACAGGGATTGTTTTACCGCGGCGGATCGCTTACCAAGAGTTCGGATACCGCTTACGATCAATGGGTTGGTATCACCGAAGAAAGCGCGATCTATATGCGGGACGTACTGAAAATAAAGAGCGATTTCGACTTAAGGACGATACTTGAAAATCTCGCGCGTAGAGACTCGCCCATACCCGACGCTACGCTTACTTATTTCGGCGTAAGCGGTTATACTAATATTCTTACCAACGAAACAGAAAAGGCGAAATACAAAGTCTTGTTGCAGGCGTTAAGCGATAGAAACAACTATCCCGTTTACGTTCACTGTACGGGCGGCGCGGACAGAACGGGAACGATCTGTTTTTTAATTAACGCATTATGCGGAGTAAGCGAGACCGATTTAATACACGACTATGAGTTTACGTCGTTTTCGATATATAACGTAAGATCCGCCGTTAAGACTCGCGAACAGGGCGGAAACGGGTTTTACGAGTTTTACGAACAACTTAGAAGCGATTACGAAGGCGACACGCTGTCTGAAAAAGTATATAATTATATGCTTTCAATAGGATTGACCGAAACGGAAATAGATAATATAATATCGATAATGTTTGAGGGAATCTGATCGAATAAAGGGGGCGGAATTAAAGGAGGCCTTATGACGATAGAAGAATATATTAAAAGATATTACCCGCGCGGGTTTTATCCCGACGGGGAGCCGCTGCCCGGCAGAAGAGAAGAGTTTAACAGGCGTAACAGCGTATATCTCGTAAACGGAATAAAACCCGACGTTGTGTTTATCGGCGATTCGATAATAGACTGGTGGGAGATACAGCCGTATTTTTCGGATCTCGGTAAGGTAGTAAACCGTGGAATAGGCGGAGAGATGACCTATCAACTCGTCGAACGTTTTAAGCAGGACGCGATAGATTTACAGCCGAAAGCGATCGTGGTATTAGAAGGCATAAACGATTTTTATCCTTTTTTTGCGGACAAAAACAACAGACCTAATCCCGAAGAAACGGAAGAGATAATAAAGAAAACCGTAAACAATCACGAGACTTTTATGCGCACGTCAAAAGACGCGGGTATAGAACACATCGTATGTTCGATATTACCGATAGGATGTCTTGATGAAAGGAACGGAGCGATAATCGAGATGAACGGGCGTATAAAAGCGCTTACGGAGAAATACGGATGTTATTACGCGGACTTATACGGCGGGCTTGTCGAAGACGACGGGTTAAGGTTAAAGCAAGTGCATTTCGGTGACGAACTTCACCCGCACGTAATAGGGTACAATATTATGGCGGAAAGACTTATGCCGATATTAAAGAAGATATTAAAAAAACTTGAAGGATAATGTTATGGCGATTGATATAAAGAAAAAAATTGACGAAATGAGTATCGAAGATCTGTGCGGACAGGTTCTTTGCTATGACGTTCAGCCGAACGATACCGAGAAGGAGACGATGGAAGTCATAAAAAGGATAAGGCCGGGTAGTCTGTATTTATGCGAGATAGATCCGTCCGAGACCGATCTGGAAGGACGTTTTCTGCGCGATAGAAGGTTTGCGGACTATGCAAGATCTTTGACGGGGTCTCCGCTTTTAATGTGTACGGATATGGAACACGGACCGGGGACGTATCTGCACGGGAAGATGACGGAACTGCCTAATTATATGGCGTGGGCGGCGTGTGATAACGAGCAGTATATAGAGCGTGCGGCCGAGTTGACCGCGCGTATTACCCGTAAGAAATTCGGTATACATTATACTTTGTCTCCCGTTACCGATCTGTTTGTAAATTTCAGGACTCCGACCATGGCTACGCGCAGTATGTCGGACGATCCCGACAGAGTGATACGCATAGCGGGTGCGTACGTAAGGGGGATACAGAAAAACGGATACCTTGCAGCCACGATAAAGCATTTTCCCGGAGAAGGCGTTGACGAAAGAAACTCACATTTTTTAACCACCGTAAATTCTTTTTCTCGGACTAAATGGATGAAGACTTACGGTAAAGTTTACAAAGCGCTTTTTAAGGTGGGAGTGTATTCGGTCATGGTGGGACATTCCTGCTGTCCCGCTTTCCAGAGTTCCGAAGAAATAGACGAATACGGTGCGTTACCGGGGACGCTGTCTAAAGATCTGATGGCGGGGCTGTTGAAAGAAAAACTCGGATTTAAGGGATGCGTTATATCGGACGCGATGAGTATGATAGGCGCATGTGCCCGCGTACCCGAAGAGAAACTTTCCGTTGAGTTTATAAAGGCGGGCGGGGATCTGGTTCTTTTCCCCGAACCCGAACAGTACGATTATCTGGTAAAAGCGGTAAAGTCGGGAGAGATACCGATGGAAAGGATCAAAGACGCAGTGTATCGCGTCATGAGACTGAAAGAGAAGACGAGATTATACGAAGAAGAAAAAGTTCAAAACGAAATAGGCGATATAGACGCGGATATAACCGAATTGAACGAACTTGCCCAAAAAATAGCGGATAACGCGGTAAAGGTAGTACGCAATAACGAGAAGGTGCTTCCTATAAAGTGTAAAAAAGGGAAAGTCATTATAATAAAGGTGGGCGGAAGTTTTTTCAATACCGAACCCGACAACACGCCGTTCGAGTATATCGAGAAGGAGTTTAAGGAACGCGGTTGGGAAGTCAATTCGCAGTTTTTCCCTAAACATAAATATCTGAAATCAATAATGAACGAGTACGATCTCGTGGTGGTGGCATGTCACGGAAATTATCACGGATCCACCTTACGCGTGGGCTGGAGTAATATGATGGCGTTCTGGCGGGGATACATATTGCAGCACCCGAATATCGTGTTCGTGGGGCTTGACGATCCCTGTAAACTATATGACTTCCCTTATGCAAAGACGTATATCAACGCGTTCGGGACAGCACCCGTACTTCAACGTTCCGTGGTAAAACTGATACTCGGAGAGATAGAGAGTCGCGGTAAGAATCCCTTAAGTTTCCCGCCCTATTTCGAGAGAGAAGATTAAAAAGTTTATGGAAACGTTCATAGATGGTTTTATCAGAAAATTTGAATTTCCCGAAGAGGCGGCTGAAGTTCTCGGAATTTCGTCAGAAAAGATTTTTTCCGATAAGGCCGCCGCGGAGTTATTTAAAAGCATAATTAAAGATTACGAATTCGATATGTGCTGTAATTTCGGCAAAATATGGGAAAAAGCCGAAAAAATATCCGAACGTATAACGATTGATGATTTTACGGTAAAGTTACTGGTTATAATAGGCTTGTCCGACGCGTTGCGTAAATACTATAAAGAAAAAGGTGTTTCCGAGAATATATGGTTTGATTCCATGTCGGACGTAAAAAACAAAATGATCGAGTGTAAACTCTTATACGGGATATGGGGAACGTTCGTTGCGGACTGGTTCGAAGGTTTTTTCAAAATGCGTTTATTCGGCATGGGCAGACTGCAATTTGAGATAAAGACAACTGGAAGAAAACTTGAAATCGGTGAAGCGGTTATAAATTCCGACGAAAACGTGTTGTTCGTTCATATTCCAAGAATCGGTACTAAGCTCGATAGAACCGAAACCGAAAGATCATATGAAAATGCGGCGCGGTTTTTTAAACCTTATTTTTCAACGGGCTTTATTCCGTTCTATTGTCAATCGTGGCTGTTGTTTTCGACTACGTTAAGTTTTTTATCGCCCGAATCCAACATATATAAGTTTGCAAAGGACTATACGATAATAGAAAACGTGTCATATGAAGATTATTCGCAAGTCTGGAGACTTTTCGATAGATTTTACGAAGGCGATATCAACGGTTTGCCACAGGATACGTCATTGAGAAAGAAATATGCCGAACACATAAAAAGCGGTGGGAAATTCGGCTACGGAACGGGCGTTTATTTATACTATCCGAAATAAATCGGATATCTCTTTTAAAAAACGGTATGGGTATTTACACTTTTGGTCCTTACGAATAATATATTTTAAAATTGTGTTAACGGGATATAAGCAGAGATACTACTTATTACAGGACTGGGAAAAATTAGTAAAATTGTATTTTTTTGGGAG
>JAFZXG010000110.1 GCA_017616925.1 Clostridia bacterium
ATCGTTATTCCGTTCAGGGTAAGATCGAACAGTTTGTCCGCGGAATAGTCGTCAACCGAAGACTTTTTCAAGACGTAGCCTTCTTCGGAAAGCACCAACGTTTCCCCGCCCTGAGAAATACGGAAAGACTCTATTCTCTCTTTTACCGAAACCCACAGGACGTTCGGAAACTCTTTCCTTATCGAGATCACTTCGACGGCGGGATCTTTTTCAAGTTCGGTTTTTATCTCTTCCGCGTTGAAAAAGATAAGGTTCTTGCCCTTATATCCGTCGAGTTTATTCTGAACGGTCTCCGCGTCGAATTCGCCCGACACCCAAAAATCCGCGTGAACGTCGCTTACCGTAAAAGCGAATATGCAAGAGAAAACGACTACGATGAAAAACGCAACCGCGATCAGTATTGTCGGTAATCTCCTGCTTCCCATTTCGTCTCCTTCAGTATATCCGTTCTATATCCGCGCCGAGAGACTTCAGTTTCCCCTCGAAAGCGTAATATCCGCGGTCGATATGTTCCACCCCGTAAACGTGCGAATCGCCTTCCGCCGCAAGCGCCGCGAGACATATCCCCGCGCCGCCGCGAAGATCGCCCGCCCAGACGGTTTCGCCGTGAAGCCGTCTCACTCCGTAACAGGTCGCCGTGTCGCCTTCGACTTTTATCGCCGCGCCCATCTTGTTAAGGCTCTCCACGTAGCCGAAACGATTCTTAAACACCGTTTCCTTTACGCGCGATATTCCGCCCGCAAGCGACAGCATAGCCACGCTTTGCGGTTGCATATCGGTCGGAAAAGCGGGAAAAGGTCCCGTCGAAAAATCGAAAGGTCTGACCTTTCCGTCGCTATTTATTGTTATTATACCATTTATACGGTCCACTTTACAAGTATTATTGCAAAATTTATCGGTTATAAAGGAAATATTTTCGGTGTCGGCGTTGGTTATTCTGACCTTTCCGCCGGTCATTACCGCGGCTATGAGATAAGTGCCCGTTTCGATCCTGTCGGACATGGGCTTATATCTCGTACCGTAAAGTCTTTCCACTCCCTCTATACTAAGCCGCCCCGTACCCGCGCCCGAGATCTTCGCGCCCATAGAGTTCAGCATGCCGATAAGGTCGACTATCTCAGGTTCGCGCGCGGCGTTTATTATCTCGGTCGCACCCTTTGCGGTAACCGACGCGAGTATTATGTTTTCGGTCGCGCCTACGGACGCGAAAGGCAGTTTAACCGTACTTCCCGTCGCCTTGCCCGAAACCTTTATGATCTCCCCGTCGTCCGCTACCGAATAGCCCAGAGTTTTAAGCCCGTTTATATGAAAGTCGATAGGTCTTTCACCGAGATTGCAACCGCCGGGCAGAGAAAATTCCGCGCTTCCCGTACGCGACAAAAGCGCCCCGACCACGAAGATCGACGAGCGCAGTTCTTTCATAAGATATTCGGGGATCTTGTCGCCCGTTATCTCACCCGAGTCCACGATAAGATTTTCGTTATAGAACTCGGTCTTTACTCCCAGCCGACCGAGTATTTCAATAAGACTCAATACGTCGCTTATTTTGGGACAGTTTTCGATAACTACTTTCTCTTTGGTAAGGACGGACGCCGCCATCATGGGCAGAACGGCGTTCTTCGCGCTTTCTATCCTTACGCTGCCGTATAGCCTGTTTCTCCCCCTTATCACGAACTTTTCCATAATCCACCCCGAAAAGAAGATAATGTATATTATGGAAAAACCGTCTAAAAGGTTAAAGCCCCACTCTTCGATACGTTAAAAAGCACCCCGAATTCCGCCATAAATATCACGATCGCGGTGTTCCCGCTTGAAACCAAGGGAAACGGCAGTCCCGTCGGCGGGATGCTTCCCGACACCACCAACGCGTTCACCAGGGCCTGCACGCAAAATATCATCGTGATCCCGACGGCAAGAAGAAACCCGAAAACGTCTTTTGATCTTCCCGCTATTTTAAGCCCCCTTAAGACGATAAAAAAGACGAGTGCGAAGAAAAAGAGAAGACCTATAAAACCTATCTCTTCGCCTATCACCGAAAGAATAAAATCCGATTCCGAAAAGGGCAGAAAGGCGAATTTCTGGCGCGAATTGAATATTCCCACCCCGAAAAACCCGCCGCTTCCCAAGGCGTAGAGTGATTGAAGAAGTTGATACCCTTCGCCCCTCGGATTTGACCAAGGATTCAAAAACGCCGAAAGGCGCGCCAGCCTGTACGGTTCTGCGATAATGAGTATAATCCCGCCTAAAAGTAAGGGAACGAGAAGAAAAAACAGGATCTTTATTTTGATACCCGAAGCGAACAGCAGCACGATAAGTAGCGTCGCCACGCAAACCGTGATCGACATATTCGGTTCGGTGATAATAAGAAGGCACGCGATCCCGCCGAAAAGTAGCGCGGGGATTATCCCCCGAAAACTTCGCGCGCGGGCGGGCTTATTTGAAAAATAAGTCGCGGCGAACAGGATAAGACCGAATTTCGCGAGTTCGGAAGGCTGAAGAGTGAAAAGACCAAGACTGATCCAACGCCTTGCGCCGTAGTTTTCAACGCCGATACCGGGAACGAATATGAGCAAAAGCAGAATAAGGGTGATCGCTGAAAAAGGTATCAGGATCTTCCTTATCTTTCCGTAGTCGAAGTTCGCGCAAACGATCATAGCGATAACGCCGAGCGCGATGCCTATCGCCTGTTTTTTGACGAAATAGAAAGCGTCGCCGTAAGTCGCTTTTGCCGAATAACTACTCGCGGAATAGATAAAGACGAGTCCCGTTAAAGACAGCAGCACCACGGCGAAAAGCAGCGGAAAGTCTCCGCCGCTTTTTTTTACGAGTCTATCTGTCGGCAAATTCTTTTACCGCTTTTACGAAGGCTTCGCCGCGTTCTTCGTAGCCGTTGAAACGGTCGAAACTCGCGCAGGCGGGCGAAAACAGCACCGCGTCGCCGGGTTTGGCGAACGAAAAGGCGACTTTAAGCGCGGAATCGAAGTCGTCGGAGAGAGTAAAATTATCTATTCCCGCTTCTCTCGCCGCTTTCATCATAGAATATCTCGACGCGCCCGTGATAACGACGTATCTGCAGACGCTTCGGGCGATCCTTGAAAATAACAGGTCGTATTTTTCACCCTTCTCGCTACCGCCTAAAATTATTACGAACGGTCGGTCCATAAACCCTATCGCGCTTATCGCCGACGCGGTGTTGGTGGATTTCGAGTCGTTGTAGTAGATTACGCCGTCTTTTTCAAGCACGTTTTCAAGCCTGTGCTTTATCCCCTTGAAATCGGCGAGTCCCGAAACGATGCTTTCGTTGTCCACGCCCAGAAGTTTGGCGCAGGCGACCGCGAACGCCGCGTTATAAAGGTTGTGTTCGCCCTTTATGGCAAGATCGCCCGTTTCGATAACGCGTTCATCCTTAAAATATATCGCGGAATCTTTTACGAAAGCGCCGTCCACCGTCTCTTTTATCGATACGAAAACGACTTTACCTCCCGTCTGCGAAGAAAAACCCCTTACCGTTTCGTCGTCGTAGTTTAACACGGTGTATTCGCTCTCTTTCTGGTTTTTGAATATCTTTTTTTTCAGAAAGACGTAATTGTCCATAGAATAGTGTCGTTCCAGGTGGTCTGGCGCGATATTCAAAACGCACGCTATATGCGGACAGAACGAACTTACGCTCTCTAATTGAAAACTCGACACTTCGGCAACGAGCAAAGTGTCTTTATCGCAGTCATTTATAACCGACGTCACGGGAACGCCCACGTTCCCCACGGTCTTGTGGTTCATTTCCGCTTTTTTAAGTATGGAATCGATAAGACTTACCGTCGTCGTCTTGCCGTTCGTACCCGTCACGGCGACGGTCGGGGGCAGAAATTCCGAAAACCCGAATTCGAGTTCGCCCATTATTCTCTTTCCCCTTTCCTTGCATTTTACGGCGACGGGGTGGTTTATCGGAACGCCGGGGCTTACTATGAGAACGTCCGCCGCGCTTATCGCGTCGTCAAGACTCTCCTTACTTACGACCGTCACTCCGAGCGCTGAAAGTTTTTCGAGATTTTCACGGGTTTTGTCGCTTACCGAATCGTCGAAAACGTAAGCGCGCGCACCTTCGATTATAAGATACTCCGAAACGGCGCACCCGCTTTTAGACGCGCCCAAAATTAAAAAGACCTGCGTTTTTAGAAACATATTTCACCTCACATTAAAATATGAGTGAAACAGCCCC
>JAFZXG010000008.1 GCA_017616925.1 Clostridia bacterium
CTTTCCCGTCTAAAAGAGACAGCGTTTCCTTTAAGGTGGGGATCTTTTCCGCGCTGCCGCATATAGACAGTTCCTTTACCGAAGAAGAGTCCGATAGGCAGATATCCATATCCTTGCCCGTGAGACGAAGAAGGTTTCTGTCGTGTACCGAAAAGATCTCCCCGTCCTTACTTCTATAAAGGTCTATTTCTACGGGGAAGCCCTTTTCTTTCGCGTGGGCGTAAGACGAAAGGGAATTTTCGGGAATACCGTTCCCCCAAAGTCCCCTGTGGGCGATAGGGACTTTCGACATATCGAGTTTATAAAATTCGTTCGTTGTTTTCATAATTTTTCAATTCACTTGCCAAAATACGCGCCGTGGTATATACTTTACTTGTCTTTATACGAGTATATCACACTTTCAAGGGATTTTATGGCGATCGATAAAAAAAATATAAGAAACTTTTGCATAGTCGCGCATATCGACCACGGCAAGTCCACTTTGGCGGACAGGCTTATGGAGATGACGGCGACCGTATCGGAGCGCGATATGGAAGAACAACTTCTCGATTCGATGGACTTGGAACGGGAGCGGGGCATCACCATAAAACTTACGCCCGTGCGTATGTTCTATAAAGCGAAGAACGGCGAAGAGTATATTTTTAATCTGATCGACACGCCCGGACACGTCGATTTTACCTACGAAGTGTCGAGATCCTTAAAAGCATGCGAAGGCGCGATCCTTATCGTCGACGCAACGCAGGGGGTAGAAGCGCAAACCCTAGCCAACGCCTATCTTGCGATCGATAACGACTTGGAGATAATGCCCGTAATAAACAAAATGGACTTAGCGTCCGCCCGTCCCGAAGAAGCCGAAAAGGAACTCGAAGATATTTTGGGACTCGACGCGTCGGACGCGCCGCGTATTTCGGCGAAATCGGGGCTTAACGTCGATAAGGTTTTAGAGCAAATCGTGGAAAAGATCCCCGCCCCGAAAGGCGACGAGGCCGCACCGTTAAAGGCGCTTATCTTCGACAGTTATTACGATAATTTTAAGGGCGTTATCTGTTTCGTGCGGATCGTGGACGGCACGGTCAAGGTCGGCACGCACATAAAGACCTTTGCCACGGGCAAGGACTTTTACGTTACCGAAGTGGGAGTTTTCGCCCCGAACCTACTACCAAAAGACAGTCTTTCGGCGGGCGAAGTAGGATATATAGCGGCGAGTATCAAGTCCATAGAAGACACCGCCGTCGGCGACACTATAACCGAAGCGGATCGTCCCGCCGCCGTAGCGCTTGCGGGCTATAAAAAGGCGTTGCCCATGGTGTTTTCGGGTGTGTTCCCGTTAGACGGCAGTAAATTTGGCGACTTAAAGGACGCGCTGCTTAAACTTAAACTCAACGACGCCGCGCTGTCGATAGAACCCGACAATTCCGCGGCTTTGGGTTTCGGATTCCGCTGCGGGTTTTTGGGGCTACTACACATGGACGTCATCTCGGAAAGGATAGAGCGCGAATTCGATCTCGACATAATCACTACCGCGCCGTCGGTTTCGTACAAGGTGCATAAGACCGACGGGACGGTGTTTATGGTCGAAAACCCTTCGCACCTGCCCCCGACGACCGAAATAGACTATATGGAAGAACCCGTCATTAAGGCGAGCATATATACGCCGCCCGAATACGTCGGTCCTATTATGGATCTTTGCCAGTATAAGCGCGGGGTTTATAAGGATATGACTTATCTCGACAAGACCAGAGTGGAAATGAAATACGTCCTGCCCTTAAACGAGATAATTTACGACTTTTTCGATCAGCTAAAGAGCAGAACGAAAGGGTACGCGTCTTTCGATTACGAGATATCGGGGTACGAAAAAAGCGACCTCGTGAAACTCGATATGCTGTTAAACGGCGAGATATGCGACGCGCTATCCATTATCGTGCATAAGGACAAAGCCTACGAACGCGGAAGACAGATAGCCGAGAAGTTAAAAGACGTTATTCCGCGCCAGATGTTCGAGATACCCGTTCAGGCGGCGGTCGGCGGCAAGATAATCGCAAGGGAGACCGTAAAGGCGTTTAGAAAAGACGTTCTCGCCAAGTGCTACGGCGGGGACGTAACCCGAAAGAAAAAACTTCTCGAAAAGCAGAAGGAAGGCAAGAAGAAAATGTGATCGATAGGCACGGTAGAGATCCCTTCTGAAGCGTTTATCTCGATCCTTAAGACAGACAACGACAAGTAATTTACATAAAACTACACGACCGCGAAAGCGGTCGTTTCTTTTTAGGTAAGTATTATTCAAACAGGACCACGATCATTTTGCAGACCGATTTTTTCATTTCCTTATAGTTAATGTACGAGTGCTTGTCGTAAACGTACTCGTGCGCGAAAGACTGTATAAGATTCATCGCAATATGCGCTTTTTCCTTTAAGTGTTCGGTCGATACGCCGAGTTCTCCCAGCCTTTTCGCAGTTTCTTCGGTGATGCGTTCTTCTAAATGTAAAAATTCGCGAGAAACGCTTTCGTCCGTGACCTCAAGCGAGTGTAAGGTATTGTGCAGGTTCGCGTTCGACTTATGGATCTTTATTACGATCTCCAGAAGTTCGGGTACTTCCTTCTTAAGATCAAGCGGTTCTTTTATCTTGCCCAGATACTCGGCAAGCGGCAGGGTGACCTTTTCCATATATATTTTGGTAACGTATAAAAGGATATCTCTCTTGTCTTTGAAATACCCGTAAACGATCCCCGTCGAAACTCCCGCCTTTTTCGCGATGTCCGCCGTATTCGTATTGTAGTACCCGACGGTCGAAAACACTTCGTACGCCGTTTCGATTATCTTATTTTTCTTGTCGATCGAACGTTCCTGCCGCGGTTCTCTTATCTGATTCTTCGCCATATCGAATATATTTTATAATATTTTCAAAAAAAAATCAACGGGAAACCCGAAAATAAAAAAATTTTATGAAAGTGAAAAAATATTCACATTTTCGCTTGACAACCGAAATCCGCGGTGCTATCATAAAAACGCGAATATGAAAAAAGTTTCATATTTTTTCGGTTTAGCGCATCAAATAATAACGCGGTATCAAGGAGAAGAATATGCCTATAGTAATGGCGCCTGTGAACAGGGAACTTAAAATAGTGAAGATAATAGCCGACGACAAGGTGAAAAAGCACCTTGAAAATCTCGGCGTTACGGTAAACGGTGAAATAACCGTATTGAGTTCTTCGGGCGGGACGGTCGTCTGCAAGATAAAGGACGGCAGGATCGCGTTCGACGGAAATCTTTCGACCAAGATTTTCGTCGCTTAAAAAAGAAAAAACATTTGGAGGTAAATATGGAAAAGACACTCGATCTCTTCGCCGTCGGAAACAGCGGTATCGTAAAGTCCGTTTCGGGCGAAGGACAAATCAAAAGAAGACTTTTCGATATGGGTATCACTCCCGGCGCGGAGATCTATATGAGAAAAGCCGCGCCTCTCGGCGATCCCATCGAAGTTACGGTGAGAGGCTACGAACTTACCCTTCGTAAAGCGGAGGCGAAGTGCGTGGTTATGGAGGTGAAAGGTCAATGAAAAGATTTGCTTTAGCCGGTAACCCCAACTGCGGAAAGACCACGCTTTTTAACAGTTTAACGGGTTCTACCGCGCACGTCGGCAACTGGCCGGGTGTTACGGTGGATAAAAGAGACGGCGTTTATAAAAAACTCGACGAACCCGTCGCGATAGTCGATCTTCCCGGTATCTATTCGTTATCTCCTTACACTCCCGAAGAAGTGATCGCAAGGAATTATATTCTGGACGAGAAACCCGATTGCGTCATCAATATCGTGGACGCGACGAACTTGGAGAGAAACCTATATCTTTCCACGCAAATAATGGAAATAGACGTTCCTATGGTGATCGCCCTGAATATGATGGACGCGGTCGAAAAGGCGGGCGACAAGATAGACGAAAAAGAACTCGAAAAAAGACTGGGCGTTCCCGTCGTAAAGATCTCGGCGTTAAAAGAAACGGGCTTAAAAGAACTTATGGAACGCGCCTTTACGGAAAGTAAAAAGTCCCGCGCGGGCGTTACGGTTCTAAACGACACCGCTCTCGCGCACCTGATAGGCGACGTAAAGATCGCGCTTAAAGGTCAGAACGTAGAAAATCCGCTGTTCCACGCGATTAAACTCGTCGAAAACGATTCTATCGAAGTCGAGATGCATAAAGAAACCGAAAATATGATAGACGAGTTCAAAAAGACCTTTAAAGACGACGTTTTCGGCGACGATTTCGAAGCGCTTATCGCCGATAGAAGATATAAGTACATAGCGAAAAACTTCGATTCGGTGGTGTCGCGCAAAAATAAAGAAAAACACGCTATGACGAAGTCCGACAAGGCTGACAGAGTGCTTACGCATAGAATTTGGGGTATTCCCATCTTTCTTTTGGTGCTGTTCGGTATTTTCCATTTGACTTTCAGCGAAGATCTGCTGTTCCTCGGCAAAATATTCTCTTTCCCAGGGCTTGAAGATCTCGGCGTCGATATCGAAGCTTTCGGCGGACAGTTACTTGCCTGTTTCTACGACGGGGCGGTGTTCTCGCCGGGCGTTATCGTAAACAATCTGTGGAATAATATAATCGTAAATTACGGTCTGGGATTCGGCGAAGGCGGTTGGCTTTATAACCTTATTGCCGAAAGCGGTATGCAGAGTTGGGCGATAGGTTTAATCAACGACGGTATTCTCGCGGGACTCGGCTCGGTGCTTTCCTTCCTGCCGCCCATACTCGTGCTTTTCCTGTTCTTCTCGATTTTAGAAGATTCGGGATATATGGCGCGTATCGCGTTTATACTCGATCGGGCGTTCAGAAAGTTCGGACTCTCGGGCAGAGCGTTTATGCCTATGATAATGGGATTCGGCTGTTCGGTTCCCGCAATGATCAACACCAGAACGCTTGCGGACGAAAAAGAGAGAACGGCTACCATAAGGGTTATACCTTTCTTCTCTTGCGGCGCGAAATTGCCGATTCTGACCGCAATAGCGGGCGCGATTATAGCCTACTTCGGCGTGGGCAACGCGGACCTTATAACTTACTCTATGTACCTTTTGGGCGTGGTTACGGCGATTCTTACGGTTCTCCTTATGAGAAACACTACTCTTAAAGGCGAAACGCCGCCGTTTATCATGGAACTTCCCGCGTACCATCTGCCGCAGTTCAAAAACCTGATGGCGCACCTTTGGGATAAGACCAAACACTTTATAAAGAAAGCGTTTACGATAATCCTTGCGTCCACCATAGTGATCTGGCTTTTAACGCACTTCTCGTTCTCCTGGCAGTTTTTAGAGGAAGAAGAAGTCAACCAAAGTATTCTGGCGCAACTGTCTATGTTCGTTCAGCCCATATTCACGCCGCTCGGATTCGGCAGTCAGTTAGGTCAGTTCGGCTGGGTGTTCGTAGTGGCGGCGGTCGCGGGACTTATTGCTAAAGAAAACGTTATCGCGACCTTTGCGACCTTGGCGGCTTGTCTCGTTGCGGTCGCGCATCTCGATATCGGTACTTTGGATATCGCCGCCGAAGAAGGCGTGGACGCCGTGCAGGCGATGATACTCGCCACGAATATTACGATCCCCGCGCTCATATCCTTTATTGCCTTCAATATGACGACTATCCCGTGCTTTGCGGCGGTAGGGACGGCGAAAGCCGAACTTCAGGGCGGAAAGCGTTACGGCGGCACTCTTATATTCTGGCTTGCGACCTCTTATATCGTGTCCTGTATGGTGTTTACCGTCGGTTCTTGGTGGTGGACGGCGTTTATATGGGCTGCCGCGATAGCGGTCGTAGTCACTGCGATAGTTGTGAAAAACAAAAAACAGAATAAGGCAAAGGCTTAAAATGGGAATTTGGGAAATATTACTTATCGTGGGTTGCGCTACTATAGTGTTCGGCGTTATAATAGGATCGATAGTGCGGAAAAAACAGGGCAAACACTCTTGCGGCTTTTATTGCGACGGTAATTGCGGTCACTGTATAAAGGCAAAAGACGAGAAAAAACCCGAATAGGATCTTTAGAACGCCCCCGCATGAAAGGGGGCGTTCTATATAGGAGTAAAATGCAGGCAAAATACACCGTACTCGGTATGATGTGTACGAACTGTTCTTCGGGAATAGAACGCGCAGTCGGAAAACTTAACGTCGAAAATGTGACCGTATCGCTTTTAGAAAAAGAGATGACGGTAGAGTTCGATCCCGACAAAACGAGTGAAAAGGAAATAATTTCCGCGGTAAAAAATCTCGGCTATAAGATATATAAAAAGGGCGAAAACAAAAAAGACGACGTAAAAATATTAAAAGACCGTCTTATTATTTCTTTCGCGCTTTTACTGCCCCTGCTTTACTTTTCGATGGGCGGTATGATAGGGCTGCCCGTATTTTCCGAACTTGTAAACCATATTATAGAAGCGGCGTTCGCCGCGGTACTCGTCGTCGTGAACCGTAATTTCTTTATAAGCGGAACGAAAGCCGTAATAAGCCGTTCGGCGAATATGGATACGCTTATAACTTTAGGCGCGGGTTCGGCGTTTATCTACAGCGCGGTGGTAATGACCATCTCCGTATTAAACGGCACGCACCATATTCACCTGTTTTTCGACGCGGTGGGTATGGTCTTTACCTTGGTAACGCTCGGCAAACTGCTCGAAGAACTGTCTAAAAGACGAACGGGCAG
Source organism: Clostridia bacterium (assembly GCA_017616925.1). Lineage (GTDB taxonomy): Bacteria > Bacillota > Clostridia > Christensenellales > Borkfalkiaceae > UBA1259. The sequence continues at coordinate 6,695 of JAFZXG010000008.1, forward strand.
CGAGATAGAAAAACTTTCCGCGCTTATTCCCGAAACGGTATCCGTCGTAAGAAACGGCGAGATCGAAACGGTAAGACTTCCCGAGTTAGAGACGGGGGATACGATAGTTCTTCGCGTCGGGGAATACTGTGCGGTGGACGGAGAAGTCGTTTCGGGACACGGAGTAGTCGATAATTCGGCGATAACGGGCGAGAGTCTGCCCGTAGAAACGTTCGTCGGCGAGAGAATAACTTCGGGTGCGATACTTAAAGACGGATATATAGAGATCCGCGCGGACAAGGTCGGCGAAGAGACCGTGTTTTCGAGAATAATAGACGCGGTCAAAAAGGCGGGCGCAAGTAAAGCACCCGTGCAGAAACTCGCGGACAGGATCGCCGCCGTATTCGTTCCCGTCGTGTTTTCGGTAGCCGTCGTCACTTTCGCCGTCTGGATGATAATTTCGGGCGATCTTTACACCGCGTTTAAGTTTGCGGTCGGCGTGCTTTTAGTATCCTGTCCCTGCGCTTTGGGGCTTGCCACCCCCATCGCGATCACCGTGGCTATGGGGAAGGGTGCGTCCTTA
>JAFZXG010000111.1 GCA_017616925.1 Clostridia bacterium
ATTTCCCGCGAGAACGTCGATCAACTGACTGATTTCGTCCAGTCTGACTTTTCGTATGAACCTTCCTACTTTGGTGACTCTCTCGTCGTTATCCACCGTGATCTGCGAACCCTTGTCCGCGTCTATACGCATGGAACGGAATTTGTGAATTTTAAACTTTTTTCCGTACTGCGTGATCCTTTCCTGTCTGTAAAACACCGGACCTTTGGAGTCGATCTTTATCGCTATCGCAAGAATCAAAAAAACGGGTAACAGTATCAGCAGCATCAGAAAGGATGCTATTATATCGAATACCCGCTTAAAAAACAACGTCGTTCTTTTTTTGCGAAGAATATCGTAATATTCCCTTACTTCTTCGGTTTTCATATTCGGCGGGAGTTTTTCCCAGCGACGTACGGTCATTTTAAGTAATCCTTAAGTATACCGGCGTAACTTTTGACGATATAATCCGTTTCTTCGTCTTTAAGCAGAGTGTAGAGAGGCAGAGTTATTTCGTTAGTGAACCGCGCCACTGCGTTCGGGAAGTTTACGGCATCGAAACCGAGATTTTTATATGCGGTGTGAAGGGGCAGGGGCTTATAGTGAACGTTACAGCAAACGCCCTTTTCCGCCATTTTCCTTATTATCTCGTTGCGTTCTTCGCCCGTTATATCCGGTATGTTCGTTATGTAAAGATGCCCCGAAGAAACGTAATTTTCAGTAAAATGCGGAAGAGTTTTCACTCCGAGCGGGCGCAGAGCCGCGTCGTACTTCTTTATGATCTCCTTTCTGCGTTCCAGAAGTTTTGGTAAACGCACGAATTGTCCTAATCCTATCGCGGCGGTAAAGTCGGTCATATTGCATTTATAGTAAGTACCGACTATATCGTATTCCCAATCGCCGGGCTGATCTTTGGAAAACGCGTCTTTTGACTGTCCGTGAAGGGATAAAAGTTGGAATCTGCGGTAAATATCGTTGTCGTCGATACCGTCGATACGTTTCCATACGACCGCGCCGCCTTCGCCCGTGGTAAAGTTCTTTACCGCGTGGAAGGAAAACGCCGAAAAATCCGCTATACTGCCGACGGGCTTACCGTGATACGTCGCGCCGAAAGCGTGCGCCGCGTCCGCAAGTACGACGATCCTGCCGATCGCTTTCTGAATATCGTTTTCGGACGGGGTAAAGAGATCCTTCTTTTTTTCGACGATTCCGAAAATTTTGTCATAATCGCAAGGGATACCGCCGAGATCGACGGGTATTATCGCTTTCGTATTTACCGTTATTGCCTTTTCCAAGGCATCGTAATCCATTTCGAGAGAATCTTTTTGCGTATCTACTAAAATTATTTTCGCTCCGACGTGATCTATTACCGATGCGGAGGCGGTATAGGTGTAAGCCGAAGTGATAACTTCGTCGCCCTTTCCGATCCCTAAAAGTCTTAAGGTCATTTCCGCACAGGCGGTTTGAGAATTAAGACAGACGCAACGTGGCGTTCCGTCGTCCGAAAATCCCGCGCCTACGAATTCCGCGATTTTCTTCTCGAGTTTTTTTACTCTCGGACCGGTAGTTATCCAGCCCGATTTAAGCGCTTCCGCGACTTCGTTTATTTCAACTTCGGTTATGTCCGGAGGTGAAAACTGAATATGCATTAAAAGATTTCTCCTTTGGTGCTGTACCGTATCTTTAGGTACGGTAAATTATACTAATTTATTTTACCATAAAGAAAAAGGTTTTGCAATCTTTTTAGTTATATAGTCGTAATTATTCCGTTTTCGCTACGAAGCCGCAAGCGGCGAACGACGAGTTCGAATTTACCCCTTATCTACAAAACAAAAAGAGGCGCACTAAGCACCTCTTTTGTTATGGTGGAGATAACGAGATTCGAACTCGTGGCCTCCGCGTTGCGAACGCGGCGCTCTACCAACTGAGCCATACCCCCGAAATTATACGCCGCTTTCGTCGGCGGATTATATAATACCACATATTTTTTTCGTTGGCAAGAATTTTTCTCAACTTACAATTAAATATTTTCGTCAAATCGTTGAAATATCTTTTCGGTTATGTTAGAATAATAAAGTAAATTAAAGAAGAATAACCATCGCAAAAAGTATCGAAGAACTTTTTTGCGGAAAAAAGAAAAACAGGGTTCCCGAAAAAGATTGCGGAGCAAGATTTTTTGGGAAGAGGAGCGGCACGCTAGATGGTCAAGCGGGTGAGTTTACGAACTCGCGGACAAGGCGGCGTTGACGCGACGAGAGGGGGTATAGCTCAGTTGGTAGAGCGCTTGAATGGCATTCAAGAGGTCGCCGGTTCGACCCCGACTATCTCCACCAAAAGACCGCTTGAAAGCGGTCTTTTTTGCGTAAAAAAGGGGAATAACGGATAAAAGCGAGTATGATGAACGTAATTCTTAAAAAAGGCGAAGAAAAGAAGATAATAAACGGTTTTCCGTGGGTTTACGCCAACGAAGTATATAAGACCGAAGGCAAAGATAAGAACGGCAGCGTGGTGAAAGTTCTCTCTTTCGACGGAAGATTTATAGGGCTCGGATTTATAAATTTCCTTTCCAAAATCTTGGTAAGGATCCTTACGCGAAAGGAAGAGACGATAGATAAAGCGTTTTTCTACGAGAGAATAAAAGCGGCGAACGAATACAGAAAGGAACTTGGCTATTCGGATAATTACAGGGCGGTGTTCGCGGAGTCGGATAAACTCCCCGGACTTATCGTCGACAAGTACGGGAAATATCTTTCGGTGCAGTTTCTCTCGCTGGGCATGGAACTTATTAAAAGCGATATCGTCGGTATTTTAGTCGAGATCTTCTCGCCCGAAGGCATATACGAACGCAGCGACGTTCCGGTGAGAAAAAAAGAAGGACTCGAAGAGAAAAAGGGTTTTCTTTTCGGAAAGTTCGATCCCGTCGTGACGATAGAAGAAAACGGACTTAAAATGCTTGTCGACCTAAAAAACGGGCAGAAAACGGGCTATTTTCTCGACCAGAAAGAGAACAGGGACGACCTTAAACATTACGCTGAAGGAAGGACGGTTTTAGACTGTTTCTGTAACGTCGGCGGGTTTTCGTTGTGTGCGAAAAAGTACGGCGCGACCGAAGTGACCGCCGTGGACGTTTCCGAAACCGCGCTTGATTTCGTAAGGAAGAACGCCGAACTCAACGGCTTTAAGGTAAACGCCGTTTGCGCGGACGTTTTCGAGATTTTAAGAGAGTACAGGAAAGAGAAGAGAAAGTTCGGCGTAGTGATACTCGATCCGCCGGCTTTCGCCAAGACCGCGGACGCCTTGAAGGGCGCGATCGCGGGGTATAAGGACGTCAATATTCAGGGGCTTAAACTCGTGGAAAAGGGCGGGTATCTGATCACTTGCAGTTGTTCGCAACACCTTTCGGTGCAGGGCTTTCTGAACATGATATCCGAAAGCGTGTACGAAAGCGGAACGGAAGCGAAACTTGTGGAGTTTCGCACTCAGGGGAAGGACCACGCGACTATGATAGGATCGGAACAGGGATTGTATCTTAAAGTCGCGGTGCTGAAAATATTATAAAAACAGGAGAGTAAAATGGAAAACGGCGGCATAAAAAAGGAAAAACAGAACGAATTGTCCGATGTGAAAAAGGTGATTGCGGTAGTCAGCGGAAAAGGCGGGGTGGGTAAATCTTTCGTCACTTCTCTGCTTGCGGTCGCGTCGAGAAGACGGGGTTATAAAACCGCTGTAATGGACGCGGATATAACCGGACCGTCTATTCCGAAACTGTTCGGGGTAAAGGAAAAGGCGACTTCTCCCGACGGTAAAAATCTTCTCCCGCTTTCTACCGCTACGGGCATAAGAACTATGAGTATAAACTACCTTCTGCCCGACGACGAAGAACCGGTCGTATGGCGCGGACCTATGATTGCGGGAACGGTCAAACAGTTCTGGACGGACGTTATCTGGGACGACGTGGACTATATGTTCGTGGATATGCCCCCGGGAACGGGCGACGTGCCGCTTACGGTTTTCCAGAGTCTTCCGGTAGACGGGATCGTCGTGGTCACGTCACCGCAGGAACTCGTTTCGAATATAGTCGCAAAGGCCGTGAAAATGGCGGAGATGATGAACGTTAAAATACTCGGTATCGTTGAGAATATGTCTTATTATAAATGTACCGCGTGCGGAGAAAAACTCGACGTTTTCGGGAAAAGCAAAGTAGAAGAAACGGCGAAGAAATTCGGGCTGAACAAATACGCCCGCATACCCGTCGATCCCGAATTCACACGTCTGTGCGACGAAGGGAAGATCGAAATGATAGACGGCGGGTTTTCGGCCGATCTCGAAAGTATGGTTTTCGGAGAATAATGGAAGAAAAACGTTACGTCTGTATAGACTTAAAGAGTTTTTTCGCGTCCTGCGAGTGCGTGGAACGGGGGCTTGATCCATTTAAAGTCAATCTCGTGGTAGCGGATCCGGAAAGATCCGAAAATACCGTGTGCCTTGCTATAACTCCCGCAATGAAGGCTTTGGGGATAAAAAACAGGTGCAGAATAAACGAGATCCCGAAAGACGTCGAATATATCGTCGCCAAACCGCGTATGCGGCTTTATATGAAAAAGTCGGCGGATATATATTCGGTCTATCTGCGGTATATAAGTCCCGACGATATACACGTTTACTCGATCGACGAGTGTTTTATAGACGTTACGGACTATATGAAACTCTACCGTAAAACCGAATTCGAACTCGCCGCGCTTTTAACGGGCGAAGTCTATAAAAAAACGGGAATACGCGCGACGGTGGGAATAGGCACGAATCTGTTTTTAGCCAAAGTCGCGCTCGACGTTACCGCCAAAAAGTCGCCCGATTTCACGGGTTTTCTTAACGAAGAACTCTTTAAGAAAACCATGTGGCGTCATACGCCGATAACGGATATATGGAACGTAGGACACGGCACGGCGAAGAGGCTCGAAAGGTATGGGATACACGATCTTTACGGCGTGGCGCATTTCGACGAAAAAATACTTTACAGGGAATTCGGGGTGAACGCCGAACTTCTTATAGACCACGCGAACGGCGTGGAACCCTGCACTATAAAGGATATAAAAAGATACAGGTCGCACAGCGCGTCTCTATCTACGAGTCAGATACTTTTTAAGGACTACAATTTCAAACAGGCGTTCGTGATCCTGCAGGAGATGTTGGACGGACTCGTTCTCGAACTTATCGAATACGGATACGTTACGGACTCGATCTCGCTGTATATAGGTTACGACGATAAGAAGATCAAGACTACGGGCGGAACGGTGAAGATCCCCGAATACACCGATTCGTACAAAAAACTTCTGTCGCGATTCGGAAAATACTACGAACAGACGACGAGAAAGGACGCGTATATA
>JAFZXG010000112.1 GCA_017616925.1 Clostridia bacterium
AAGAACCTCGACGTCGATCCCGAACCCCGCGATGTTTATACACCGCACGGTAGGTAATTGAAGATAGTCGGTGTATTTCGGTTCTCCGTCGATAATAAGATCTATCGCTTTGACGGGATCGAAGGGAAGTTTGAGCGTTTTCGCAAAATCGTTGCCAGTGCCGCAGGGAACAAGCCCCAGATTCACTTTATCAAATTCCGTGATGCCGTTTATTACTTCGTGAAGCGATCCGTCTCCGCCCACGCAGACTATATCGGTCGCCCCGTCGTTTACGAGTTTTTCGGCGATGCTCTTCATATCGCCTTTTTTCTCCGAACGGAAAACGGAATAATTTACGTTTCGTTCTTTTAGTCGCGCTTCGATAAGCGCGAGATTTTTTTCCATACGTTTGCCGTTCTTTCCGCCGGCGATAGGATTGACGATCAAATCGAGCATACTTTCCCCCAAGCCGAAATTTTATCATAAAAAAGTCGAAAAGACAAGCCGAAATAAACAAATTACGCCAAAACGCTCCAAAAAAATATCCGTAAAACGATTATTGCTCTTGACGAAAGGGTGTCATATGTGTTATTTTTATTTTATAATATAAAACGTTAATTCGATTTTAAATCGGTAATACAGGAGTGAAACATGGACGAAAATGAGCAAGTAACGTCGCAGGAATCGCAAATGCAGCAGGATACTCAGACGCCGCAGCAGTCTAAAAACCCGAAAAAACAAAAAAAGCGGAAAGAACCGATAAGACCTATAACTCCCGAAGAAAGAGCGGAATTCAGGGAAAAAAGAAGACAGTATAAAAACGCGCGCATAGCAAGGGGAAGATTTTTCAAAAACCTTCTTATCTGGATCTTGGGCGTACTTTTCCTTCCTACCGTAATTATCGTGACCATGGCGTTTATACCCGTCAAAATGTTTACGGGCAACAACAACGAAGTGGTGAGCGAAGATCTTGCGAACAAGAGTATTCTTAACGTCGCGATAACGGTTGCGACGAATTTTTCGGCGTACGGGTTTTCGGATTTTCCGATAGTGGAAAAGATGCTTACCGATCTGCAGGCAACCGAGATCATGGACGGCAAAACGCTCGGCGATCTCGTGAATATCGATATTGAAAAACTTAACGCGATAAGATTCAGCAGTTCGGATTTCACAACGGAACTGCAGTCCTGCGTCGACGTGGTCGCAACGTTAGACACTTTGGGCGCGGTGGATATGCTCGGTGACTTCGGTAGGATATCGGTCATAAACGAATACTCGTCTGCGGGTACGATAGCGGACGTTACGACGGGTTCGGGCGCGGATCGGACCGTGGCAGAAGGGAAGAACGCAAAGGAATTTTATTACTTGGTCTCGGCGGATAAGTACGAACGCGCCTTTACCGACGACGGAAAGATAGTTCCCGCGCTTGCCTCTGCCGCTGCGGACACCGAACTTTTCTATCCCGCATTAAAAGACGTCAAGTTGCTTGATCTCGTCGATATCGTGGACGAATCGTTCGGCAGGGTAACCGTCTCTTCGCTTCTCGACGTTTTCGGTGCGAGCAACGAGACGCTTATCGATGTTATCGGCGAAGACACGACCATCTCGGGAATAAAGGACTTCGACATGAACTCGGTGAAACTCTCGAGCGTCATAGAGATAAATTCGAGTACGCAAAAACTTTACGACGTCATTGTGGGCGCGACCGCCGCGACAAGCGCGGAAGAAGTCAACATCGGGCATCTTTCCGAATTCGACGTAAACGGTATTCTCCTGAAAGACGTTATAGCGATAGACACGGATACGCAGAAACTTTACGATCTTATAGTGGGCGCGACGCCCGCGACCAGCGCGGAAGAAGTCAGCATATCCGATCTTTTGGATTTCAACGTTGACGACGTACTGTTAAAGGACGTCATAGCGATAGATACGGACACGCAGAAACTTTACGATCTCATAGTGGGTGCGACCGCCGCGACCAGCGCGGAAGAAGTCAGTATAGGGCACCTTACGGGTTTCAATATCGACGGCGTGCTTTTATCTGACGTTATAGAGATAAGCGCCGAAACGCAGACTCTCTACGATATTTTAGTCAGCGCGACGCCCGCTACCAGCGCGGATGAAATCACCATCGCCGACCTTTCGGATATCGATATCGACGCGGTGGAATTAAAGGCCATAATCGACGAGAGCGGGAACGAAGATCTTTACAGAATAATAAGAAAGGCGACGGGAGTTGACGACGGCGACGACGTTACCGTAGAAGATCTCGGAAATTTCAACGTAAACGATATTCCGCTTACCGCAGTGCTTACGGAAAGCGGGAACACCGTCATTTACGACGTGTTGAGACAGGCGACGGGTGCGGCGACCAACGCCGCGATAACCATCGGTTCTCTCTCGGCGTTCAACGTAAACAACGTCGCACTCTCTTCGGTGCTTGCGATAGAAGGGAACGAAACCATCTACAACATATTAAGGGGCGCGACGGGGGCTGCAAGCAACGCCGCGATAACCATCGGTATGCTTTCGACTTCGTTCAATATAAACAACGTCACACTCTCTTCGGTGCTTGCGATAGAAGGGAACGAAACCATCTACAACATATTAAGGGGTGCGACGGGCGCGGAGAGTAACGCGGCGATAACGATCGGGATGCTTTCGACTTCGTTCAACGTAAATAACGTCGCGCTTACTTCGGTACTTGCGGTAGAAGGAAACGAAACGATCTACGACATATTACGGGAAGCGACCGCGGCGGCAAGCAACGCCGCGATAACCATCGGTATGCTTTCGACTTCGTTCGACGTAAGTCGCGTTTCTCTCGTAAGCGTACTGCCCGAAAGCGGCAACGCGGACCTTTACACAATACTCCGCGAAGCGACGGGCAAGAGTACGAACGCCGAGATCAAGATCGGTTCGCTTTCTTCGTTCGACATCACCGACGTTTCTCTCGTAAGCGTTCTGACGCCCGACAGCAGTAACGCGAAACTTTACACGATACTTCGCGAAGCGACGGGGGCTGCAAGCAATTCCGCGATAACGATCGGTTCGCTTTCGTCTTTCGATGTAGGCGACGTTTCGGTGGATACCGTTATCGATCCTTCGTATGCGGGCGGCAACAAGGTGCTTAACGCCATACTCGGCAAGGGCTATACTTTAAGCCAACTCGGCACGGCTATCGACGATATGGACGTTTCCGAGATATTCGACGTGGAGTGCTTCACCACTACCGCGGCGGACGCGATAGATACGACCGTGAAATATTCCTATAATTCGGGCACGAAGACGTACACGCGGGACGACGTCGGCGGGACTTACTATATATCCGAGAACGCGAAGATCTGGCTGTTCGTCTTATACGATTACGCGGGCGTCGATTCCACGGCGATAGGCGGCGGGTTTAAGACTGGTACGGGCGTCGCGTCGAGTTATACGGCGAAAGTCACCACTTTCGGCAACATAACCGACACTCTCGGCAGCGTTTCGCAAGGTATCATGGACGCGACGATACGTCAGCTTATACAGACGAACGTCATAGACGCGGGCGGTTCGGATTATTCGAATCTGTATCCGTACAGCCTGAACGATATACTCGAAAAAATGTCGGATATACTCTCTACGCCTTAAAAAACGTTTGACAAAACACTTATTATAGTGTATTATTATGGAACTTGACCGATAGCGGTTCAAAACACCTTGCTTGAAGAGAATTCAAGCCGAATAAGTCCGGGAGGTAGAAAAAATGACTAAATACGAGATGCTCTACATTATCGACGCAGATTTGAGCGACGAGGAGAAAGAGGCATTGATCGTGAAATTCGAGGATTTAGTTAAGTCAAGCGGCGGCGTCGTAGAAAACGTCGAGCGCTGGGGTATAAAGAAATTACAGTACCCGATTAACTACAAGACCGAAGGATTTTACGTTTTAATGACCTTCGAGGCCGAGAAAACGCTTGTCGTCGAATTAAAGAGAGTCGCCGGTATTACAGACGGCATCGTGAGACGACTCATTACCAAAAGATAAGGGAGAAAGAGTATGAACAAAGTAATTCTTATAGGAAACCTGACGAGAGACCCCGAACTTTCGGAAACGAACAGCGGGATCGCGGTTTGCAGGTTTTCGATCGCCGTTTCGAGAGATTATTCTAACAGCGACGGCAACAGGGAAACCGACTTTTTCAATATTACCGTGTGGCGCGGAAGGGCCGAAGTCTGCGGTAAGTATCTGAGAAAGGGGAACAAGGTCGCGGTGGTCGGCACGCTTCAGAACCGTTCTTACGAAGATAAGGACGGCATCAAGAGAAACGTGACCGATATAGTCGCGAGTGAAGTCGAGTTCTTAACGCCCAAGAACGCGCAGTCCGATTTTGCGGACGAAGGCGCGCCCGCCGGCAGAAGAGAACCCGCTAAACTGGAAGAGATTGACGACAATCAACTTCCGTTCTGATTTTATTAAGGAGTAAAAAATGGAAGAAAATTTAACTACTGCCGCACCCGTCGAAGAGACGGCGGCCGAACCCGCGAAAGAAGGGGCTAAAGAAACCAAAAAATTCGTTAAAAGGATTCCGAGAAAGAAAGTCTGCGCGTTCTGTCAGGCTAAAACGGAAACCATCGACTACAAGGACGTGGCGACCTTAAAGAAATATATCACCGAAGGCGGAAAGATCCTTCCGAGACGTATGACCGGCGTCTGCGCCAAACACCAAAGGATCTTGTCGCAGGCGATAAAGCGCGCGAGACTCGTAGATCTTCTGCCTTTCAAGGGCGAATAAGAAAAAAAGAAACTCCCCCGCAAAAGATTTTGCGGGGGATCTTTTTATTTGAGAAAACGTTTCAAACGAAAAGATAAAATCAAAAACAACAAAAAATGTTATTTTTTAGCATAAAAAACCCAAGAAAACGAAGTTTATGTGAAAAGTTTTCAAAAAAAATTTAAAAAATGGTGAAAAACGCTTTACAAAGTTGAAAAAAAGTTGTATATTAACATTGTCGAAAGCGATGATAACGTTTTCGACTGCCGGCAGGGGCACAGAAAGTTGTTCGGCCGAAAGAAAAATGCTCATCATTTTCCCCCTTATCATATATTATTCAGGAAGCAATGGACAGCGGTTCGTTGCTTTTTGAATTTTAAATGGAGTTTCCGCCTTTACTTTTATCTCATCTTACATCTGTTCCGTTGCTTCCTTCTCGTCCGCTTTATGACTATAAAGCCCGCGGGAAACTTTTATAGACAAAAAATTTCCTGCGGGCTT
>JAFZXG010000113.1 GCA_017616925.1 Clostridia bacterium
CCCACCGCGTCGGAAAAAGCCGCCTTTTCACGATAGAGTATGTCGTGCGGAAGATAGTCGCCGTCGGAAAACGCTTTTCTTAAAAGATACTTGCCCTTATTGTATTTGTTGAGTTTAAGTTCGGGATCAATAGATAAAACGTACTTAACGAAATCGAGATCGCCGAAAGGAACTCGCGCTTCCAAAGAGTTGACCGAAATGCACCTGTCGGCACGCAAAACGTCGTACATATGTAATTCGCGTACCCGTTTTTCACTTTCCTTTTGGAATTCTTCGGCGTTAGGCGCGAAATCCGTATATTTATAACCGAACAACTCGTCGGATATTTCGCCCGTAAGCAGAACCCTGATATCCGTCGTTTCGTGGATAGCCTTGCAGAGAAGATACATGCCCATACTCGCGCGGATCGTCGTAATATCGAAAGTGCCGAGTATATAAATCACTTCTTCAAGCGAAGATAAAACTTCGTCTTTGGTCATATAGAACTCGGTATGATCGCTGCCGATATAATCCGCGACGGTTTTAGCGTACTTTAAGTCGATAGCGTCGCCCACCATACCTATCGCAAAAGTCTTTATCGGTAATTTGCTTCTTTTTTGCGCTATCGCACAAACCAAAGAACTGTCAAGCCCGCCAGAAAGCAAAAATCCGACTTTCGCGTCGGCAACAAGCCGCTTTTCCACGCCCGCGATAAGTTTGTCGTGGATTTTTTTGCAAACGGTATCTATATCGTCCTTTGAATAAGGTTGCCGCGCCGCTATATCGTCGTAGCAGTAAAATTTTCCGTCTTTATAATAATGCCCCGGGGGGAACGGTGTGATTTTATTAACGATCCCGACAAGGTTTTTAGGTTCGCTCGCAAATACGATCACCCCCTTACCGTCGTAACCGTAATATAAGGGGCGTATGCCTATCGGATCGCGTGCGGCGATATATTCTTTGGTCTTGCCGTCGTAGATAACGCAGGCGTATTCTGCGTCAAGCATCTTAAAAGTATCGACGCCGTATTCACGGTAAAGCGGCAAAAGTATTTCGCAATCGCTGTCGCTAACGAACTTATAGCCCTTTTTAATAAGATCGTCTTTCAGTTTTTGAAAACCGTATATTTCGCCGTTGCAAATACAATAACAATCGTCGAACGCGAACGGCTGCATACCTTCTTCGTGCAGTCCCATTATCGCCAAACGGTGAAAGCCGAAGACACCGTCTCCGACTTTTTCCGTTCTGGTCATATCCGGTCCGCGCGACGCGGTTTTACCGAATCCGTCCGCGAACGACTTTTTATCGTGCTTACCGCAATAACCCACTATTCCGCACATAACTTCACCCGTTTATTTCACGCCGAATAAAAGATCTCCGTAGGTCGGGAAGGGCCAGTATTTTGCCGCGGTCAAGGTTTCCGCCGTATCCGCCGCCGCCCGCAGTTCCGCCATCTTGGGTAATAATTTATCTCTTATTTCGTAACCTTCATTAATTACTCCGTCCGTACCCTTTAACGCGACAAGTTCGTCTTCCAGTTCTTCGGTCTTTTTCATTATTTCATAACTTAACGCAGAAAGTTTTTCCGCGGTTGCTTTTTCATATTCTATCGGCAGAGTGCCAAAGGCTTTTAATTTGTTTTTGGCTGTCTCCGAAAGTTCGCCGACGTACCCTTCTATCGCGGGCAATATCTCGCGACGCGCAATATCCGACATGGCGTTCGCCTCGATTACTACCGTCTTGCAATAGTTATCGAGCATAATTTCGCAACGCGATTTAAGTTCCGTCTCGGTAAAGACTTTATGCGCCGTCAGCATCCTGACGTTCTTTTCGTCGAGTAAGTGCGGCATACAGTCGGGCGTAGTCTTGTAGTTTAATAGTCCGCGTTTTTCCGCTTCCTTTATCCACGCGTCGTCGTAGCCGTTGCCGTTAAAGAGAATCCGCTTGTGATCTTTTATGGTCTTCTTTATCAGATCGTGCAGCGCGCTTTCAAAGTCCTTCGCCTTTTCGAGTCTGTCGGCGTAAATCTTAAGACTTTCCGCCACCGCGCTGTTAAGCATAATGTTAGCGCACGAAATACTGTTTGAAGAACCGAGCATACGGAACTCGAATTTGTTACCCGTGAACGCGAACGGCGAAGTCCTGTTCCTGTCCGTAGTATCGCGCGGGAACTTCGGCAAACTGTCAACGCCGAGTTTAATGGTCGTTTTTTCGGTACTTCTATAAGGCTTGTCGCTTTCTATCGCTTCTAATATCGCGGTAAGTTCGTCGCCCAAAAAGATCGAAACTACCGCGGGCGGCGCTTCGTTCGCGCCGAGTCTGTGATCGTTGCCCGCCGTCGCGACCGATATTCTCAATAAGTCCTGATAGTCGTCCACCGCCTTAATTACCGCGCAGAGAAACAGCAAGAATTGCGCGTTCTCGCTCGGCGTTTCACCGGGGGACAAAAGGTTTACGCCCGTATCGGTCGCCATAGACCAGTTGTTATGCTTGCCGCTGCCGTTTACACCCGCGAACGGTTTTTCGTGAAGCAAACAGCAAAGCCCGTGCTTTAACGCGACTTTTTGCATTATTTCCATAGTGAGTTGGTTATGGTCGGTCGCGACGTTGGTCGTCGTATAGATAGGCGCAAGTTCGTGCTGCGCGGGTGCGACTTCGTTGTGTTCGGTTTTAGCGAGAATCCCGAGTTTCCAGAGTTCTTCGTTTAAATCCGCCATATACGCCGCAACGCGGGGCTTAATAACGCCGAAATAGTGGTCTTCCATTTCCTGACCTTTCGGGGGTTTTGCGCCGAACAACGTTCTGCCCGTATATATAAGGTCTTTACGCCTATTAAACATCTCTCTGTCGACAAGAAAGTATTCTTGCTCCGGTCCTACCGAAGTGGAAACGCGTTTTACGTCCGTCTTTCCGAAAAGTTTTAAGATACGGAGCGCCTGTTTATTAAGCGCGTCCATTGAACGAAGTAAAGGCGTTTTCTTATCAAGCGCTTCGCCGCCGTACGAACAGAACGCCGTCGGAATACAAAGGCTCTTATCCTTTATGAACGCGTAAGAAG
>JAFZXG010000114.1 GCA_017616925.1 Clostridia bacterium
CCCACGTCGCCGAGATAGGCGTAAGCGGGGATCGCGCCGAAAGAGACAGCCTTTTTAACAAAATCTTCTGCCAGCGGCATCTCTTCGTCCGCGTCGATATAGAAAAACGCGGTGTCCGCCTTCAGAACGCCCAGAAGATCGTAAAGGAAATTCGGGTTTTCGGGATCGGAAAGATAACCGCGTATTTTCTCTGAAACGCCGAGTTTAAGGTCGTCCGTCAGAAAGTTTATAAGTTTTTCGCCCCTGCCGAACACCGAATAGAGTTTGACCGCCAAGGCGTACAAAAGGTGTCTTTCTGTTATACTGCCGCCTTCGTTTGCGCAGGATAAGGGATAGACGTCTTTAATAAAATCCAGAGTTATGCCGAACTTACCGAATTTACCCGTGATGAGTTCGCACATCTTCTCGTCGCGTTCGTAGCGTTTTTTTCTGTAGTAGGCAAGATACTCGTTGAAAGGCTTTAAGGACTGTTTCGGAATACCGTGCGCCGCCATGTAGATGCAGTCTTTCTGATCGGGGTGGTTTATTTTACCGAATCCGCGGTCGAACTTCGCCCTTACTTCGACGCCGCAGGTAGAACCGAGCCCCAACATTTTGCACGCCGCCTTAAATTCTTCCGCGCCGGAAAGAGAATCGTGATCCATTATGCCCGCCGAAGTCAGCCCCGAAGAGTAAGCCATATACGCCGCTTTTGTCGGCGAGTACGGCGAAAAAGAATAAATAGTGTGGATATGGTTGTTCGCGTCGTTATCGCGGCGAACGGGTTTTTCCGCGGTTTTGAGTATCTCTTTTAATGCCGCGAGCCGTTCTTCACTTGTTTTAGCGTTAAGGTCGATCACCTTTTTATTCTCCTTTACACTCGTACAGAATAATTATAATACTTTAAAATTTTCGAGTCAAGGTTTTAGGGGGAACCGTGAACAAATATTTACTTTTTTTTTGCAGTTTTAAAAGCCCCGAAGTCTGATTTTCGGGGCTTTCGTATCAAGATAAAATACGGCAACAAAGATTTATTTGGTTCCGAAGATCCTGTCTCCCGCGTCGCCGAGTCCGGGAAGTATATACCCGTTCTCGTTTAAGCATCTGTCGAGCGTCGAAACGTACACCTCCACGTCGGGATGAGTTTCGGCGACTTTTTCCACGCCTACGGGCGCGGCGATTATGGACATCAGTTTTATTCTCTTGCAGCCGCGTTTTTTAAGCATGGTTATCGCGTCGCAGGCGCTACCGCCCGTCGCAAGCATAGGATCTACCACCATAACGACTTTTTCGTCGATACCCGTCGGAAGTTTGCAGTAATATTCGTGCGGTTCTAACGTCTCTTCGTCGCGGTAAAGACCTATATGCCCCACTTTCGCCGCGGGGAAAAGAGTCAAAATACCGTCCACCATACCGAGTCCCGCGCGGAGGATCGGAACGATCGCGATAGAGTTCTCTTTAACGACGGTCTGTTTGGTTTTTTCAAGCGGTGTTTCCACTTCTATTTCCTGCGTGGGAACGTCTTTGAAACTCTCGTACGCCATTAAAGTCGCTATCTCGCCTATTATCTCGCGAAACTGCTTGGTGTTGGTGTTCTTGTCCCTTATTATCGCGAGTTTGTGTCTTATCAAAGGGTGATCCAAGATATGAACGTTTTTGTATTCCTTCATGATTTTCTCCTTGAAACGCGAATCCTTGCCGCCGAATTATCGGCGGCAAGAACGCGATTTTTACCGTTTTCGGAATTATTCTTTGTCGGCTTTCTTTCTGCCTTTCGCGCAGAGAAGGTTGGTAAGTATACCGAGTATCAAGGCGCACGCTACTTCGGTTATGGTAACTTTGCCGAAAGTAAGGCTCATTCCGCCTACGCCCGCGATCAGAATAACCGATACTACGAACAGGTTGCTGTTGTCGTTAAGATCTACGCCCTGTATCATCTTTAAGCCCGATACCGCGATAAAGCCGTAAAGCGCGATACATACGCCGCCCATCACGCAAGAAGGTATTGTCGAAAGGAAGGCCGAGAAAGGCGCGATAAACGATATCACGATAGCCATGCAAGCGGTCGCGAGTATCGTTATTACGGACGCGTTGCCCGATATCGCCACGCAGCCTACCGATTCGCCGTAAGTGGTGTTGGGGCAGCCGCCGAAGAACGCGCCCGCAGCCGATCCGATACCGTCGCCCAAAAGCGTTCTGTGAAGACCGGGATCTTTCAAAAGTTCTTCGCCGATGATTGACGATAAGTTCTTATGGTCTGCGATATGTTCCGCGAATACCACGAACGCCACGGGGATATACGCCACCGCGATAGTTCCGAGATAAGCGCCGAAGTTGCCCACTTCACCGTATCCGTAATCGCCCTTAAATGCGGTAAGGAAGGTAAAGTCGGGATACCACTGCATATTGTCGAAAGCAGCGAAGTTGATAATCCTTAACGCGTCGTTATCGGTCGCATTTCCGATAAGCGTGAATATCAAAGCCACTACGTAGCCCGCGAGAATACCGATGACGAACGGGATCATCTTGATAAATTTCTTGCCGTAGACTGAACATATCATAGTTACCGCCAAAGTTACAAGACCGCAGATGAGCGCAAGATAAGGCGACGCGACCGATACGTAATTCGTGCCTTCGTCGATTACTCCGGTAGAAAACGCCGTTACGTAGTCCACCGCATTTTTAACGTTTCCGCTGAAAAGATCGCCGATCGCGTTGCCCGCGAGCGATAACCCGATGATAGCGACCGTCGGTCCTATGACTACCGCGGGCATAAGTTTATCTATCCATTTAGTCCCCGCGAGTTTGACCACGAGTGCGATCACCACGTACACGAGTCCCGCGAACGCCGCGCCGATGATGAGACCGAGATAGCCGAGCGACATTGAAACGCCGCCCGCGAACGCCGCGAACATAGATCCTAAGAACGCGAACGAACTTCCCAAAAATACGGGGCTTTTAAACTTCGTAAAGAGAAGATACACGATCGTTCCCACGCCCGCGCCGAAAAGCGCCGCGGACGCCGACATCCCGTTACCGATTATCGCGGGTACGGCGATCGTCGCCGCCATAATGGCGAGAAGTTGCTGCAGCGCGAACACCAGAAGTTGCGGAAACTTCGGTTTGTCCTTAACCCCGTACGCAAGTTCCATTTTGTTTGTTGCCATAATAAGACCTCCAAAAAATTTTATATCGATACCTTTCGGTAAGGATTCCGCTTTACAAAAAAAAGAAGTCCCGAAAAGGACTTCAGAAGAGACGGTTATTCTTTAAAGGGGAAAGAGAAAGAGAAGTATTCCGCGTAAAACGATTCTGTTTCGTAAGACAGGATTTACTCATCTTCGGTTTCTCCAAATTTCTATCTTTGCCATTGTACCATAACGGCGGAATTTTCGCAAGTGATTTTTAAGATTTTTAAAAAAGTTTTTTAAAAACGTTCCCGCGAAGTTTTTTTGAAAATAAGTATTGATTTTCGCCCGAATTTAATATAAAATAGAAAAGTATTGTTTTTAAATTGTTTAGGACTTAAATGACCAAGGAAAAGAAAAAAACGATCATAGAACGCATAATACTCGCCGCGACGCTGCTTATAGTCGTCGCGCTTCTCGTGTTCTTTTTAAAAGACGTGTTCTTCCCCTTTATTAAACTCGAAATAGACGGGGACGGCGACGGCGCGAAGGAACTTCTTGTCTCGAAGGGCTTTCTCGGTATGGCGACGGTGTCTCTCGTCGAAGCCTTACAGATGGTAGTCATATTCGTTCCCGCCGAGTTTATACAACTCTCTTCGGGTATGAGTTACCCTTGGTATCTGGCGGCGATCCTGTGCGATGTCGGCGTTATGATAGGCAGTTCGATAATCTTCTTTATCGTCCGCGCTTTCAGGTTCGACGGCGGCTTGAAAAAACGCAGTCAGAAGATCGCGAAGTACGAAAGGGCGGTAAAGACCGACAGCACTCCCCTTTTTATGTACGTACTGTTCATTATGCCCGTGATACCCTTCGGGCTTATCTGCTACTGGGCGTCGAACAGAAAGATATCTTACGGAAGATACGTCTTAACCTGCGCGACGGGCGTTATACCGTCTATACTTACTTCTATTTTAATGGGCGCAGCGGCGAAGGAATTCATTACCCGCGCG
>JAFZXG010000115.1 GCA_017616925.1 Clostridia bacterium
ACCGTCGGTCGCAGCAACGACCAAGATCGCGCCGTCCATCTGCGCCGCGCCGGTTATCATGTTTTTAACGTAGTCGGCGTGTCCGGGGCAGTCAACGTGAGCGTAGTGACGGGCTGCCGTCTGATACTCGACGTGAGCGGTGTTGATCGTTATACCACGAGCCTTCTCTTCGGGTGCTTTATCGATTTCGTCGTATCTCATCTTCTGAGCCTCGCCGAAAGCGGCAAGAGTCATAGTGATGGCGGCGGTAAGAGTGGTCTTACCATGATCGACGTGACCGATAGTACCGATGTTAATGTGCGGTTTGCTTCTGTCAAATTTTGCTTTTGCCATAGCTGTTTTTCCTCCAAATAAACAATGATATAAATTTTTTTTAAAAGTTTTCTTTTTTAATACCCGCAAAAACTCACGAGTAATTTAATTTTACAATAAAAATACGAGTTTGTCAAAGGTTTTCTAATCTTTTTTACCCATAATCTTTTCGGCTACCTGTTTAGGCACTTCGGAATAGTGGTCGAACTGCATCGTGTAGTTGCCGCGCCCCTGCGTTCTCGAACGAAGGTCGGTCGCGTACCCGAACATCTCGGCAAGCGGAATATTCGCGTCGATAACTTTTATCCCGTTGCGGTCTTCCGTTCCCTGTATGATGCCGCGGCGGGCGGTAACGTTGCCCATAATGTCGCCGAAATAGGCTTCGGGCGTTAAGATCTCGACTTTCATAACGGGTTCTAAAAGAACGCACTTCGCTTTCGCGAGACCGTCTTTAAGCGCCATAGATCCGGCGATCTTAAACGCCATTTCGGACGAGTCGACGTCGTGATAACTTCCGTCGTAAACGGTTACCTTGAAATCGACGACTTCGTAGCCCGCGAGAATACCGTTCTTCGCCGCTTCCTGAATACCTTTGTTGATGGGCTGTATAAACTCTTTGGGGATCGATCCGCCGACCGTTTCGTCAACGAATTCGTATCCTTTGCCGGGTTCTTGCGGTTCCAACCTGATCTTACAATGCCCGTACTGACCGTGACCGCCCGTCTGACGCTTAAAGAGTCCTTCGGCTTCGACAGCCTGACGGATAGTCTCTTTATAGGCGACCTGCGGTTTACCGACGTTGGCTTCCACCCTGAATTCGCGAAGCAGTCTGTCCACGATGATCTCTAAGTGTAGTTCGCCCATACCCGCGATAATGGTCTGTCCCGTCTCGGAATCGGTGTAGGTCTTAAAAGACGGATCTTCTTCGGCGAGTTTCGCAAGCGCGAAACCCATCTTTTCCTGTCCCGCTTTGGTCTTGGGTTCGATCGCGACCTGAATAACGGGATCGGGGAATTCCATCTTTTCAAGAATTATCGGGTGGTTTTCGTCGCAAAGCGTGTCGCCCGTCGTGGTATCCTTTAATCCCACGAGCGCGACGATCTCGCCCGCGTCCACTTCTTCGACTTCTTCTCTGTGATTAGCGTGCATACGGAGTATTCTCGCGATCCTTTCCTTTTTACCCTTGGTGCTGTTATAGACGTAAGATCCCGTCTTTAACGTACCCGAATAGGCGCGGAAGAACGCGAGTTTTCCGACGTAAGGATCGGTCATTATCTTGAACGCGAGTCCGCAGAAACTCTCGTCGTTGTCGGGGTTTCTGATCTCTTCCGCGTCGGTGTCGGGATGATTCCCGACGACGTGCCCTATATCCACGGGGCTGGGCAGATAATCGACTATTGCGTCCAGAAGATTCTGAACGCCCTTGTTCTTATACGAAGATCCGCAGAGTACGGGGGTAACTTTCATCGCAAGCGTCGCCGCCCTTAACCCTTTTTTGATCTCTTCTTCGGAAAGGTCGCCCGAGTCGAAATACTTTTCCATAAGCGTGTCGTCGGATTCCGCCGCGATCTCCACTATCATGGAACGGTACTTCTCGACGTCCGCTTTCATATTTTCGGGAACGTCGGTCTCTTCGATCTCTTTGCCGAGATCGTCTTTATAAAACTCCGCTTTCCTTCTGATGATATCTACCACGCCCTTGAATTCGTCTTCCTTACCTATCGGCAAAAGGATCGGAACGGCGTTCGTGTGGAGCCTTTCGTGCATCATGTTGACGGCGTTGAAGAAATTCGCGCCGTTGATGTCCATTTTATTGACGTAAGCGATCCTCGGAACTTTGTACTTGTCCGCCTGTCTCCAAACCGTTTCACTCTGGGGTTCTACGCCGCCCTTCGCGCAGAAAGTCGCGACCGCACCGTCTAAAACGCGCAGCGATCTTTCGACTTCTACGGTAAAGTCAACGTGTCCGGGAGTATCGATTATGTTTATGCGGTGCCCCTTCCAGTAACAAGTGGTAGCGGCGGAAGTTATGGTTATTCCGCGCTCCTTCTCCTGTTCCATCCAATCCATCGTCGCTTCGCCGTCGTGAGTTTCACCTATCTTATGCGTTTTTCCCGTATAGTAAAGGATACGCTCGGTAGTAGTCGTCTTTCCGGCGTCGATGTGAGCCATAATGCCTATATTTCTCGTTGCTTTTAAGTCTTCTCTCGGCATTTTAGGTAGTCTCCCGTAAATCAGAATCTGTAGTGTGCGAAAGCCTTGTTGGCTTCTGCCATTCTGTGAGTGTCTTCTTTCTTCTTTACCGCGTTGCCCGCGTTGTTATAGGCTTCCGTGAGTTCGGCGGCAAGACGGGACGCCATGTCCCTTTCTCCCCTTTTTCTCGCAGCGGAAACGAGCCAACGGATCGCAAGCGTCTGTCTCCTTTCGGGACGGATCTCGATCGGGACTTGGTAGTTCGCACCACCTACTCTCCTCGCTTTGACTTCCACCATAGGCATAATGTTTCCGAGTGCCTGATTGAACGCGTCCTTGGGTTCCGCACCGACCTTTTCGGCAACGGTCTGCAACGC
>JAFZXG010000116.1 GCA_017616925.1 Clostridia bacterium
GTAGGGAAGTTCCATGATAACGCTTTCGATCTCGAACGGTCCTATTCTGTAGCCAGAAGACTTGATGACGTCGTCCACCCTTCCGACGTACCAGAAATACCCGTCTTCGTCCTTCCAGGCGTTGTCGCCCGTGTGGTAGAACCCGTCGTGCCATACTTCTTCGGTCTTTTCTTTGTCCTTATAGTATCCCGTGAACAGCCCGCAGGGCGCGCCTTGCGACACGTCCACGCATATCTCGCCCACTTCGCCCACTTCGGCTTCTTTTCCGTCAGGTGTAAGCAGTTTTATTTTATACTGCGTACACGCTTTCCCCATAGAACCGACCTTGTGCGGATAACCGATAAGGTTGCCTATGATAACCGTGCTTTCACTCTGCCCGAAACCTTCGTGGATCTGAAGACCGGTAAGTTTTTCGAACTGTCTGTAAACTTCGGCGTTCAACGCTTCGCCCGCGGTGGTCATGTGCTTTACCGAAGAAAAATCGTAAAGTGAAATATTTTCTTTGATCATCATACGCAGCATCGTGGGCGGCGCGCAGAAAGTAGTGATATTGTATTTTTTAAACATAGGAAGTATGGTCGCCGCGTCGAACTTATCGAAATCGAACACGAAAGTCGCCGCTTCGCACAGCCATTGTCCGTATAACTTACCCCACATGGATTTAGCCCAACCCGTGTCGGATATGGTAAAGTGCAGTCCGTCGGGATCTACGGCGTGCCAGTATTTCGCGGTTACGAAATGTCCCAAGGGGTATTTGTAGTTATGCGCCGCGATCTTCGGATAGCCCGAAGTCCCCGAAGTAAAGAACATAAGCATAGTGTCGTCGCCGCACGGAGAATCTTCGTTTCTTAAAAAATGCGTGCTGTACGCCTTATAATCTTCGTCGAAACTGCGCCAACCCTCCTTTTTGCCGTTGACTATTATCTTTATCATGGGTTTGCCGTAATCCTTTTCGGCGATATCGACCTGATCGGAAGTGATTCCGTCCGCCGTACAGAGTATCGCGGAAACTCCCGCGGACTCGAATCTATAAGAAAAATCGTGTTCCTGTAACTGATAAGTGGCGGGGATCGCTATTGCGCCGAGTTTATTTAAGCCCAGCATCGCGAACCAGAACTGATAGTGCCGTTTAAGAACGAGCATCACTCTGTCGCCTTTTTTTATACCGATCGACTTAAAGTAGTTCGCGCACCTGTTGGATTCCTTTTTCATATCGAGAAAAGTAAATCTTTTCTCTTCTTTCCCATCCTTTCCGACGTAGAGCATAGCGAGTTTATCGGGTTCTCTTTCGGCGAGCGCGTCCACGAGATCGAAGGCGAAATTGAACTTTTCGGTGTTCTTGAAAGTTATCGACTTCATCGCGCCGTTTTCGTCTTCAACGGCGTCGATAAACTTTTTATAAATCCTGTCTTTACGGTCTTTTTTAGGTTCGGATTGTTTTTCGTTCACGAAAGGCGCGCCCATAAGTTCGGGAATAGGCTCGCCCGTGGGGTTTAATACTATGGCGTAAAAAATACAGTCCTTTCCGCCGACCGCGACCATACCGTGCGGCGTACCGCTGTTATAGTAAACCGAATCGCCCGCGTTTAATACTTCTTCGTGTTCGCCTATCTTAACTTTAAGGCTGCCTTCGATAACTATATCGCATTCCTGCCCCGCGTGAGTGGTGCACTCTATTTCCGTTCTTTCCTTTTCGGGATCGAAAGGTACGGTGACGTAGAGCGGCTCGGCGATCCTGTTTCTGAAAGCGTAAGCGAGATTATAATAGGTCATACCGTGCGCGTCGGCTATTCTTTGTCCTTCGCCCTTTCTCGTAACGGTGTAAGAAGCAAGGTTGGGGCTGTACCCTTCTATGATATCGGTGACGTTAACCGCTAAGGCGTTCGCGCAAAGATAGATAAAAGCGAAATTAAGGTCCCTTTCCCCGCGTTCGCAGGCAAGGTATTCTTCTACGGGAACGTCCGTTTCTTTCGCCATTTCCGAAGGCGTAAGCCCTTCGATCTCCCGAAGTTCCCTTATTCTTTTCGCCATTTCTTTGATTTTCTGATCAACCGAAATCGACTTCATAAGTTTTTCTCCTTATATTCGTTATAAAAAAACCGTCTCAAAGAAACCTTTGAGACGGACGATATCCGCGGTACCACTCAAATTGCCTTTCGGCCACTTCGGGATCCGACAATCCCTATTGCAGTAACGTCGCACCGAACGGGGAAGGTCTAATCACCGAAAGGCTTTCTTCTTCCCGACTCCGAAGTTACGCTTTTAAGGAAATCCGCAACGGTTTTCACCGACCCCGTCTCTCTGTGGAGAATCCGCCTTAACGCCTCTTCATCAACGTCTTTCTTGTTGTACGGTAATTTTACAACATTTTTACGGTGTTGTCAACCGTTTTTCGCTTATTTTTACAATCCCCATACGAGATATAAAAAGACGTATCCGCCCGTTACCGCCGCGAAAGTGAACGGAAGTCCTATCTTGAAAAAGTCTTTGTTCGTCACTTCGTAGCCTTCTTTTCTCAAAATACCTATACCCACCACGTTCGCGGACGCACCCACGGGCGTAAGATTTCCGCCGAGCGTCGCCCCGCATAGAAGTCCGAAATATAAAAGTCTCGTATGCGCAGACGAAAGAGAAAGCGACGCGCTTATGCCGCTTATGACGGGCAGCATGGTCGCGACGAAGGGAATATTGTCGATAAACGCCGAGAACAGCACCGCCCCGAAGGTTATCACCGTGTAAAGAAGCAATACGTTCCCCGTGCCGAGCGACGCGAAAGCCGAACTGATATCGTCGATAAGTCCCGCGATCTCCACGTTCCCTATCGTGATAAACAGGAAAATTAGAAACAGTACGGTATCGTAATCCACGGCTTTAGCGACCGTCTTTACGGGGTTTTTCCCGTTCCTGACCGAATCGTAGATAAGCCCAGCGATCCCCACCGAAATACATATTATTCCGTTTGTCTCTTCGATCTTGTCGGGAATAAAAGACGCGGCGATAAGCAACGCAAAATTAAGCAAAAGCATTACGGTCGGGAAATAAGTCTTTACTTCCGCGCCGCCTTCGGCTATTCTTATTTTCTTTCCGTCTTTCCTGAAAATGATAAGCAGTATCGGAACTGTAAGCAACGCGCCCGTTTCGACCGCCCAGAATATCGAAAACCTTCCGTCCATAAAGAAAAAGTCCGAAAAGGACATATCCGCGTAAGACGAACTCGCAAGCATTATGGACGTGGTGTCGCCGACGAGCGTCGCCGCACCCTGAAGGTTCGACGACACCGCTATCGCGATTATCACGGGAACGGGCGACACGTCTATCTTTTTCGCGACGGCGATAC
>JAFZXG010000117.1 GCA_017616925.1 Clostridia bacterium
CACGGCGAAACGGGTATCCTGACAAAGTGTTTTCTCCGCGTCTGCGACTTTGCCGCAGATGACTTTTACACTGTTCGGAAGATACTTTTTTCCGCCCGTAAATACCTTTACCGTCTGCAGTAAAAACGCGCCTTCCCCGTAGGCATAAAACTTTACGTTTTCAACGGGTGCGTTGTTAATGGCAAAACGCATAGTGTACGATCCACCGCTTTCGAAAGACACGTCGTCTGACTTTACGCTTCCGTTATATGCTTCGGTCTCGGTGCCGTCGGCGTATTTTACGACTATCCTTGTTTTAACGGTATAATGCTGCTCGACTGCCGCGTAATCGACGAAAAGCACTCCCTTTACGGCATTTTCGGACAATTCCCTTCTTATCTCTTCAAGTTTTGAAGAAATATTACCGAATTTATTCGCAAGCGCATTGTCTTTGCTTTTAACGCCTTTCCTGTACTTCTCCCAAAGCGACAACATTTCGGAATATATCCACTTATAGCCGTCTTCGATTTCGTCGAGTTCAGATATATACTCGTCCGTACGCCCCAAGCCTTCGTAACAGTCGAAGACCTTTTCGGAAAGTTTACACAAAAGCATATTTAGGTAATTTTCGTAGATCGCGCAGTAAATACTGATCCCCGTATCGTAGGACGCGCCTTTGAGTTTTTTAACGGCGGATTCGATATCTTTTAAAAAACTCTCGGTCATATTCCTGTAAGAATATAGCGTTACCGTGTCTTCCGAACATCTTTCGGTCGGATCAAGGTTAGGCACCACGCCTAAAAGAGTGTAATTCGCGATCTTTTCCGCGAGAATAGTATCGCCACCCAAAAACTCCGCGAAACAGGCTACCTTGTCCGCAGCCGTTTTTATTCTGCCGTTCCATAACGATCCCGTATAATTTATAAGCGGATAAATGCCGTTGTAAAACTTATCCGAATTCTCCCACGTGGTCGCCACCGCGCCTATCGGATCATGCTTTTCGGCGTAACGGGTAAAGGTTTCGACGTTATAAACCGACGACGCCGTACCCGCCCAAAACGCGAACACATAGTCGAAACCGAGTTCGTCGTAAATCGCGAAAGCGTCTCTTTTTACACGGTTAGTCCAGTGTCCTTTGGGTTCCCCACTGAAAAAAGAATAATTCCAGTTTATTAAAATAATATCACGCGGCAAATCGTTTACGATGTCGGCGTATTCCAGCCAGTCGTCCCACATCATCATCATTTTGCCGAGTCCGGTAACAAGTTTATGCGTATGAACGATATAATCGAGTAAAAGTTTGTCTTTCGATCCGTCTTTTTTCACTCTTTCTTCGCATTTATCGCATAACGCAAAGTCAAACTGTTCGTCAAATCCCATATGGACGTATTCGCAAGGGAAAAGACTTAACACTTCACTTACGTATTTATCTATAAAAGAAACGAATTTTTCGTTAAGCGGGCAACCTGTGTTGGATTTCCCGAATCTTCCTTCCCCATCTTTGTATTTCGAAAAAACATCGTACTTAAAGATATTCGTAAGGTACGATAGATTCTGTAACGACGGTATCACCCCGATACCTTTTGAAAGCGCGTATTCCACGATTCTTTTCACTTCTTCTTTCGTGTAACATTCGCGCCTGTCGAACATTTCGGTTTCTTCTGTTATTATATAGTTCTCGAAATAGATCATTAGGTAGTTATACCCGCAATCTTTCGCAAAATCTATATACGAAAATATATACTCTTCGGTTTCCTTCTGCCTTGCAAGATCTATCTGCAAGCATTTTAACTTAAGTTCCATATCGCCCCAACCTGTTTAATACATGTTTTAAGGGCTTACGCCCGTACGGTTTCGCCGACTTTTCTTATTCTAAGGTATATACGACTTCGCCTTGTTCCCGAACAGCACGCTCGACAGTAAACACGGTATCCCGTCCGCCCACGGTAAAAGGAACTTCCGTTCCATTTACCGTTACTTTTGTCGCCTGTTTCCAGTGGAGTATTACTGTAATGTCGCGCAAGGGCGTAATTCCCTTTATTTCGGGTATAGAATTATTTATTATATCGTGTCCGTTATCTTCTCTTCCCTTATAATCGCCTTCTCGCTTGCCGAAAGTAAGCGTAAGTCTATTATTTCTTTCCTTTACGGTAACGCGAGTTACGGCGTAACCGCCGTTTTCATAATCGTAAGTAAATCCGTCGTCTTCGTAAATTTCGGTCTCGCCTTCGCCGAAAACGTTAACGATATAATCGTGTTCTTTTTCCAGAATATAGCGTTGCGGTTTCATGGTTATTATAACGCTGTCCGCTTTTACGAAAAGCGCGCCGCCGCGATTTTCTAATATTTCGTATTCAATCTTGCCCGAATAGACCTTTCCGTCAAAATAATCAACCCACTTGCCGTCAGGCAGATCGATGGTTATAGTTTCGGCCGCGCCGCTACCTTTATATTCGTCCGAATCGACGTAATCCGTTTCTTGTTTATTCTCTTCTGCGAATCCGGCGTAAACTAGCAGCGACTCGCCGAGCATAAACGCGTTTTTCACTTTATCGAACTTGTCCGTGTTTTCATACTGCAACGATAGCGGACGCACTACGGGAACGCCCGTCACGGAAGCCTTGTGCGCGTAAGAGTAAATATACGGGAAAAGCGACGAACGTAAATTCGAGTAAAATTCGACCGCTTCCCTTCTTTCGTCGCTGACGTACCAAGGATAGAACCAGTACGCCCATACGGACTGTTGCGTCCAAGAAAGCAGAAATGAATAATGTATGGACGGAAGTGAAGTAATATCAAAATCGCAAGTAGTATTCGTGTGTCCGCACATTGCATAGTTCAAAATCGATACGAGTGGCCTTAATCCGCCGCCGGTATCCCCTGCCCAAGTAGCCGTATACTTCTGCACACCGAGATACGCGCCCGCCGAGAATATCATGGCGCGCCTGCCCGTATATTCTTCAAAACCTTCCTTCATCTGCTTTGCGAGAATAACGGGGTATATATTATGTATTTCGTCGTCGTGATATTTAAGCGCCCAAAGCCTGTCGGGATGTTTAAGAACCTGCGAATAACCGTCGAGTTTAAAACACGCCGCACCGTTATCTACGAACTTTTTCAAGTGCTCAAACCACGGTTCATCGCGTTTCGTTATTTTATCCGTCCAGATCGGTGATACCAGATGTTCGTCGTAATTATAAGCGTCCGCGGAATGTCCCGCAACCTTTTCTTCATTTACGAAGGATTCGCCCGCTTTTCTCTCTTCTTCGTAAAAAAGATCGTAATTTTCGCAAAGCCATAACTCTAACTGCATACCGCTGTCGCGCAAAGGGAAAAAGAACGATTGCGGCCCCGAATAACTCCCGCTGTGCCAGTAAGGAAGCGGAAATTTCGCTTTGTTCCACTTCTTATCCACAGAACAATCATAATAAATTTCCATCCACGTGGGTTCTAACCCGAATACGTCGCACGGAATATTCGCGTCTCTCACATGCTTTACGTTTTCGAGTAAAGTATTTATATCGGTTTCTTCGTTAAGTTCCATCGTAAGTCCGTAAGCGAATTTCGGCAGCATAATCGGTTTCCCCGTTATCTCCGTGATAAGAGAAACCGTATTCTTTAACCCCTTTGCCGTCAGAATATACATATCCGGTGTTCCGTTCGTTACACTTATTACGACTTCGTTTTTATCGGTTTTCGCATTATCGAAAACCTGCGCGTAAGTGCTGTTTATTATTATTCCCCAGCCTTTACTGCTGTACAGTATGGGCATAGGTCCGTAAGCCGTAATATCGGTAACGTCAATAACGCATTTCGTACCGCGGACGTTTACGGTATCTCTGGTAGCGTCGCCCATACCGAAAAGCCGTTCGCTTTCGTCTATTCCTATCCGAACCTTATATCCCTTGTCAGCCTTTATTACGGTAATTTCGGTTTCTCCGTTTTTATACGATAAGGTTATAACGTCGGACTTTATCTTTACGGCGGAAGACGCACCGTAGTTTCCGCCGACGGTCTCGTTTAATATACCGTATCTGTTTAACAGCGTGCCGTTTTCGTCCGCAAACACGTGGAATGCGCCTTTACCGAGTTTTTTAATGTTTAACATATTTTTCTCCTTAACCACCGGATATTTATATCGCTTCGCAATCCTATTTTAATTCGGTAGTATAAATTCATCTGCTTTTATAAACCATAATGATATGATA
>JAFZXG010000118.1 GCA_017616925.1 Clostridia bacterium
GGCCGAAAAAATCGACGAAGTACCCGTCGGCGCGGTGATAGTTAAGGGGGACAAGGTCGTCTCAAAAGCGCACAACCTTACCGAAAGGAAAAAGGACGCGACGCGCCACGCCGAGATGATAGCGATCGAAAAGGCGTCGAAAAAACTTAAGAGCTGGCGTCTTAACGGTTGCGAAATATACGTTACGGTAGAACCTTGCGCCATGTGCGCGGGGGCTATCGCGAACGCAAGGATAGATAAGGTTTATTTCGGGGCGAAAGAAGAAAAAAGCGGGTGCGCGGTGAGTAAATATCCCGTGCTTACGGACAGCGGACTCAATCACAGCGCGGAGTTTACGGGCGGGATAATGGAAGAAGAGTGCGCGGGGCTGATGAAAAAATATTTTAAATCCAAGAGAATAAAAAAAAGCCTTGACTAACGTCGGGATTTGTCCTAAAATAAAAACGGTACCTAAAGTACACAAAGTTACTAAAGGAGAAAAAACTTAATGATCACTCACGGCAACTCGATCGAGATCCTTTGCGGCAGCGCGAACAGACCGCTTGCGGAAGCGGTGGCGAGAGAACTAAAGATTCCGCTTTCGGACGCGGAAGTCGGCAAGTTTTCGGACGGGGAGATAAGCATTACGCTTCCCCAGACGGTAAGGGGCAAGGACATCTTCATTATTCAATCCACTTCTACCCCCGTAAACGACAATCTGATGGAACTTCTGATTATCATCGACGCGTGTAAGAGAGCGTCGGCGGGCAGAATAACCGCGGTGATGCCGTATTTCGGCTACGCAAGGCAGGACAGAAAAGCCCGCCCCAGAGATCCGATCACGGCGAAACTCGTCGCCGATATTTTGGCGGCGGCAGGCGCGGACAGGGTTATGACGATGGATCTTCACGCCGCGCAGATACAGGGATTTTTCGATATACCCGTCGATCACCTATACGGCGCGCCGCTTCTCGCGAAATATTTCAAAAAGAAAATGGACGAAGACTGGGTGGTCGTTTCCCCCGACGTGGGTTCGGTCGGCAGAGCGAGAAACTTTGCGGCGAGAGTCGGCGCGAGCATCGCGATAATCGACAAACGCCGTCCCAAAGCCAACGTGATGGAAGTTATGAATATAGTCGGCGACATCAAGGGTAAGACCTGTCTTATGGTGGACGATATGATAGATACCGCGGGTACTATCTGCAACGGCGCGCAGGCACTCGTCGATAACGGCGCGAAGGAAGTTTACGCCTGCTGCACTCACGGGGTATTGAGCGGACCCGCACTCGACAGACTGAACGCGTCGCCCATAAAGGAAGTCGTCGTTTTGGATACGATAGAGATGCCGGATTCCGTAAAGAACAACCCGAAATTCAAGATACTTTCGGTCGCAAAGACGGTTGCGAAAGCGATCACCGCGGTTTATTCGGATTCTTCGCTATCCGCCATTTACGAAGACTGAATAAAAGCAAAAGAGAAAGCCGTTTAATGAAAACGGCTTTTTTATCAAGGTGCAATAAATGAAACTTATCGTCGGGCTCGGCAATATAGGAAGAGAATACGAAAACACCTATCACAACATAGGTTTTATGTGCGCGGATAAAACCGCCGAGATGTTGAACGCGGAATTTACCAAAGAAAAATTCCGTTCGATCCTTGCCGAAACGAAGATAGGCGGGGAAAAGGTCGTTATCGCGAAACCCAAGACCTATATGAACTTAAGCGGCACGGCGATAAGGGAAATGGTCGATTTTTATAAGACAGAAACGAAAGACCTACTCGTTTTATACGACGATTTCGATCTTAAACTCGGCAGCGTAAGAATAAGGGAATCAGGATCTGCGGGAACGCATAACGGTATGAGAAACGTAGTAAGCGAACTCGGCACGGAAGATTTTCCGAGAATACGCGTGGGGTTTAAACCCGAAACCGATATTACTTTGCCTTTGATAGACTTCGTGCTGTCTGGAATAGATAAGGACGCAAAGTCCGTTCTCGAAAAGGCGATAATAAAAGCGAGTGAAGCGGCTGCCGAATTCGCGCGCGGCGCGACCGTACGGGAAATAATGCAAAAGTACAACGGCAATACGGATTGACCGTCTGCCGTCGGAGCGTTATGCTTAAATTTACGGACCTTTATAAAACGGGTGATTTTCTCGAAAATTACCTTATTTCCGTCCGCCAAGGGATACCCTTGGCGGTATTCGGCGTACCCGAAAGTTTCAAACGCTTTCTGATCTCGGCAACGGGCGGAAAGGTTCTTGTGATCGAAAGAGACCACGTTTCCGCGCTTGCGACCTGTAAGGCGGTGGGCGAATTTTCGGGACGGACGGCGGCGTATATCCCCGCTCGGCACGAGACGGTCGCGAACGTTCTTGCGCGTTCTAAAGATTCGCTTTTCGAAAGGATCGTAGCCGTGGAAAAAGCGCGGCAAGCGGAAGTTGTTATAGTTACCGCGGAATCGGTATTACAGCCCGTTTCCCGTTCGGTGAACGCGCTTTACTTAAAGCGCGGGGAAGAAACAAGTCCCGAAAAAGTGATTTCCCGTCTCGTTTCGGTCGGGTACGAAAGACGGGAAAAAGCAGAAAGCAGAGCGACTTTTTCTCTGCGCGGCGATATTCTCGACGTCTTTCCGATAGATACGGACGATCCCGTTCGGATCGACTTTTTCGGGGACGAGATAGAGCGTATAAAGTTTTTCGACGCCGAGACGGGCAGCGGTATAGAGGCGGTTAGCGAAATAAAGATACTACCCGCCGTGGAATTCGACTTCGGCGGCGACGATAAGGGGCTCTTTTCGACGATACTTAAAAACGAAGTGAAAAACGCGACCAAAGAGAGAAAGGCAAGACTCGAAGTAATATCCGTTGAACTCGAAAGAGCGATAGAAAACGGCGACGCCGAAGGTCTTTCGGCGTTTTCCTGTCTTTCCGAAGACGCCGTGAGCGTGTTCGACGTAATAGGGAGCGACGCCACGGTCGTTATAAACGAACCGAGGCGCGTAAACGAGATCGCGGAACTTACGCGCGCGGAGTTTGACAAGAGATTCGACGGTCTTTATAAGTCGGGCGACGCCTTTTCGTTTGCCAAAAAAAATCTTATCTGTCCCGAACGCTTTTCGGAAAGTTTGAAAAAATACAGACTCGTAGCCCTTTCGACGCTCGCCGCGTCGTTTCCGTTTTTCGATCCGTTAAAAATACTTAATCCCAAGGTAACGCCCTGCGCAAATTACAGGTTCGACGTAAAAGAGTTCTATTCCGACGCGCTTTCGTTCGTGAGAAAAGGGTATAAGACCTTCGTCTATACGGGAAGCGGAAAGAACTCCGAACTTTTAAGTTACGACCTTTCGGTAAGAAAGATACCTTTCGCCGCGGATAAGGTCGCGGAAAGAGGCGTTACCGTGATAAGCGCGCCGCTCTCTGATGGGTTTATACTTTCGGACGAAGGCGTGGCTGTGATAGGCAGCGGGAATCTGTTCTCTTCGCTAAGGAGCGAGAAAAAAACGCGACTCAAAACGCGGGCTTTTTTCGCCGCCCCCACCGCGGGGGATTACTGCGTTCACGAAACGCACGGCGTAGGCAGGGTGATAGGAGATAAAAAAATATCTTCCACCGAAGGCACGAAGGACTATATCGCCGTGGAATACGCCGGCGGAGACGTTCTGTACGTTCCCGTCGAGCAGATGGATATACTGACCAAATATTTAGGCGGTGAAAAACGCCCCAAACTCTCAAGGATCGGCGGCAAAGATTTCGAGCGAATAAAGGAACGCGCCAGAGAAAGCATAAAAAAGATGTCTTTCGACTTAAAAAAACTCTACGCCGAGCGCGAGAGCGAAAAGGGGTACGCCTTTACGGTCGACGAAGAGATGTTCGGACTTTTCCGCGATGATTTCGAGTACGAAGAAACGCCCGATCAGATCACCGCCGAAAACGAAATACGGCGCGATATGGAAAGCGAAAAGGTAATGGACAGACTTATCTGCGGGGACGTGGGATTCGGAAAGACCGAAGTCGCTTTCAGGGCGGCGTTTATCGCCGTGTCGAACGGAAAACAGGCGGCGTTTTTAACACCAACCACCATACTCGCCGAACAGCATTATAACACCGCGGTAAAAAGGTTCGCGGACTTCGGCGTTCGGATCGCCTGTCTTAACAGGTTCAGGACGAAAAGGGAGCAGAGCGAAATAATAGCCGCGCTGAAAAACGGGGGGATCGATCTCGTAATAGGCACGCACAGGCTTTTATCGTCCGACGTGGAATTTAAGGACCTGGGACTTCTCGTACTCGACGAAGAACAGAGATTCGGCGTGGAACATAAGGAAAAGATCAAACTTATGAAGAAGAACGTCGATACAGTCACCCTTACCGCTACGCCTATTCCGAGAACGTTGCACCTTTCGCTTTCGGGTATCCGCCCCATAAGCGTTATAAACACTCCGCCCAAAAACAGATTGCCCGTTCAGACTTTCGTGACCGAACAGACCGACGGCATTATAAAGGACGCTATTCTTCGCGAGACCGACCGCGGCGGACAGGTATTCGTGCTGTATAACAGAGTGGAAAGCATCTATACCTTCGCCGAGAAAATATCATCGCTCGTTCCGTCGCTTAAAATAACCGTCACGCACGGGCGTATGGAAGAACGCGTACTCGAAGAAAACGTAATGAAATTCTACAGGGGCGAAAGCGACGTTTTAGTATCGACCACGCTTATCGAAAACGGAATAGATCTGCCGCGGGCGAACACCCTTATAGTCATCGACGCGGACGCACTCGGACTTTCGACTTTATACCAACTGAAAGGCAGAGTGGGAAGGGGCGAGAGTCTCGCTTACGCGTATTTCACTTTTAAGCGGGATAAGATACTTACTTCGGCGGCTTACGAAAGGCTTAACGCAATAACCGAATTTACCGAGATGGGCAGCGGCATAAAAGTCGCTATGCGCGATCTTGAAATAAGGGGCGCGGGCAACGTTTTAGGCGCGGAACAGCACGGGCATATGGATAAAATAGGGTACGAACTCTACGCGAAACTCTTAAAGGAAGAACTTTCGGGCGAGAGCGAGACCGTTCCGGAACTCGACGTAAGAGTCTCGGCGTTTATTCCCGAAAGTTATATCGAAAGCGCGGGTTCGCGTATGGACGCGTACAAGGAGATCGCGGAGATACACTCGAAAGCACAGGAAGAAGAACTTG
This sequence comes from Clostridia bacterium, assembly GCA_017616925.1. Classification (GTDB taxonomy): domain Bacteria; phylum Bacillota; class Clostridia; order Christensenellales; family Borkfalkiaceae; genus UBA1259. The sequence continues at coordinate 5,178 of JAFZXG010000118.1, forward strand.
TCAAAAACTTAAAAGACGCCTACGGTGAAATACCCGAAGAAGCGTCGTGCCTCATAGATATCGCGGTGGTAAAATCGCTTGCGGCGAAACTTAAAGTGAAAAAGATCACCGTCGGAAAGGCGGCTACCAAACTTTCGTTCTATTCGTATAAAGCGTTTTCGGACAAAAGACTTCGCGCCGCGCTGGATATCTTCGGGAACGTCGCGGGAGTTTCAATGGCGGTAGAACCCGAAATACGTTTTAAGAGAAACGCCGAAGACAACGTCGAAATGCTTAAAAAAGTGCGCGAATTTCTCGAAACCGCTTTTTCAAAACGGTAGGATCGGGTTTTTTCTCGGAAAAATCGTGAAAAATAAAAAAAACGATTGCAATTTCGCGCTTTATAGTTTATACTTATTCAAGTATAACGTTAACTGTCTATCAGTTCGGGAGAAATATATGAAGAAAAAAATCGTGGCATTTTTAACCTCTTTACTTGCGGTCGTGCTGTCCGCGTCGGTATTCGGCGGATGCAATCTCGTTACCGTAGATGAAGAAAAAGATATGAATCAGGTCATCGCGACGGTCAGTATTGCCGACGACGCCAAAGTCGAAACCATCTACAAAAGAGATCTCGTGTTCGCGTATATAAACACGGGCTATCTTTACACGCAGTATTACGGCTATTCGCAGGCACAGGCGATCGCCGCGGTTATGAATTCGCTTATAAACAACAAGATACTTTTGCAGAGTGCAATGGAATATTACGCCGATAAGGCGGGTACGACCTGTACTTACGATCTTGCCGACTACCTTACCGACGAAGAGAAGAACGACGCGAAAAGCAAGGCTTACGGCGAAATAGAGAAAATATTGAAGTCGTACGTTGACGCGGATAAGATCGCGTCGTCGGCGGATTCTCTTACCGAAACCGTAAGGACCGCGCCCACGAACGCGGCAAAGGACGAAGAAGACGACACCGTGTACGACGGCGTGGACGTTTCTTCGACCGTAGAGCGCAGGAACGCTTTCGACAGGTTTATAAGATTTTTGAAAGACAACGGACTTCTCGGAGAAAATTACAAGGGCAGGATAGAAGAGACCGCGTATTTTGAACAGATATTGAAAGATCAATACGCCGCGAAACTCATGGAGAATTTCGAGAAAGACAAGACCGCGGAGATAAGGGCGACTTTCACCTTCCGGGATATACAGAAGGCTTATACGGACGCGTATGAAAAACAGACCGCGTTTTCTAGCGGCGAGTTCGCTTCCGCGCTTTCGAAGGCTACCGCGGCGAATCCCGTGTTCTACGGTGCTTACGGTAATTACGGATACGTTTACAACTTACTGCTCGGTGCAAGCGACGTGCAGAAAGCCGAAATAGCGGCGATCGATTCTTCTCTTTCCGACGCGGATAAGAAAGTCGCGAGAAAGGCGATCCTCGACGCGACTACCGTAAAGGATCTGCGTTCTACTTGGATCCTTTCGGGTTACGATTTCGACGGAACGAAGTTCACGGGCGGCTACACTTTCTCGGAGGACGGAAGTTTCAGTCTTGAATTTAAAGGCGAAGTCACGAAGGTGAAGGACGCCGACGACGATGCGGGGACTAAAGCCGAGTACAGAGTCGATTCGGTCGAAACTTTTGATCTCGACGGGTTTATTACCGAGATGGAAACATATCTCTACGGCGGCGCGCAGGCGGGCGACGGCGGGATTACCGACGTTTCGATTTATAAACAATACACACACGCGGCTGCCGACGTGGAGAATTACGACGACAAGATAAACGAACTTCTGTTCGCTTTCTCGACCGATCCCGGTTCTCTCAATTCGTATAAGGGCTACGTTATTTCGCCCGACAATACGGAAGGCTGGGTTACCGAGTTCGCGGACGCGGGCAAGACCTTGCTTACGCTCGGCGGAAACAGTTATATAATAGTAGCGACCGATTACGGTTATCACGTTTTATTCTTCTCGCAGAAATTCGAAGTCGGCGGCGCGGAAACTTTACAGGAATACCTCGGTCTTTCCGAAGATCAGGCGAGTGCTAAATACGACGAAATACTCGAAAATTGGGAAGACGACGATCTCGACAAGAAAGATTTTCTTTATCTCTTCACGGACGCCACGATCTCGACGCAGGTTTCCGGCAGATTCACGAACTATCAGAATTCGTTGATAAACGCTTACAGGGACGACGCGAACAGAGTAAAGGTTTATTCTGAAAGATATTCCGACCTTTTGGGTTAATCGCTTGACTGCGCGGTAGAGGGGTTGTATAATGGTTCTATATCTCGATACCGAAACGTCGGGCTATTATCCCGGTGAGATATGCCAACTTTCCTACGTTATGCAGGACAGGAACGGTGTTAAGGCGAAAAACTTTTTTTTCGCGGTGAAAAAAGTCGAGTACGGCGCGTATCTCGTTCACGGGTTTTCAAAGGAAAAGTTATACGAACTGTCCGAAGGTAAGACCTTTTCGGACAGCGCGGAAGAGATAGCGGCGGATTTTGCCGCGGCGGATCTTATAGTCACCCACAACGTAGCGTTCGACTTTATGTTTTTAAGGCACGAGTTCGAACGGGCGGGCATCGGGTTTTCGGTAAAGGACTCGTTCTGCACGATGAAAAGTACGGTCGGGCTTTGCAGACTCGCAAGGCAGGGCGGCGGGTATAAATACCCCAAACTTTCGGAACTGTGCGATAAATTAGGCGTCGGCGAAAGCGCGATATCGCGGGCGACGGCGGAACTTTTCGGCGAGAACCTATATTATCACGACGCAAGGTTCGACACCGCGGCGGTGTATCTCATCGCGAACGCGGGCAGGGGGAATTACC